>JALONJ010000472.1 GCA_025455045.1 Microscillaceae bacterium
TCACCAAGCTATCGCTTGGTTCATTAATGCTCAGAATCACTGAAATTGATAAATTTCAGAAAAAAGATTTTCACTCCTGAAAAGTGGTGAAGAACCAAATTTATTTTATAAATAACTGATAATCAATTAGTTATAAAATATTTTTCAAAATATTGTACTAACTTTGGTGATTAAATCAAGTCGGTATGAATTTCAATTTGGCGAGTCAAAACCTTGTGTACCGGACAACTGTTGGCTACTTTCAACATTCTTTGGCGCAATTCATCACTCAAATCGCCCTCGAGTTGAATGGTGCGAAAAAACTTTACATTTTCGTTGCGTTCATCTGCCCACAATTTGACGGTTACTTGCAGGTTTTGTAAGTTGATTTGCTTCAAATTGGCGTACATTTTTAGGGTAATAGAGGTGCAAGCCCCCAAGCTCGCCGCCAATAAATCAAAGGGCGAAAAGCCCAAATCTTGTCCACCCAGCTCAATCGGCTCGTCGGCAAGGATTTGATGATTGGCAGTATGGATACGGGTCAAATAATTTTCGTGAGCAATTTGGGCTTCGATAGAGGCTTTTTCTTGTAACTCCATTTTGGTTTATAGTTAATTAATTGATAATCAGAAGTTTAACTACATTTTTGGGCAATTGTTTCGGCTTACAAATTGCTTAATCCATCAAGCGATTATATTTTGGCTGGTAGCCCCGCCAGCTCATTAAAATTCACAAAAAACCCCTCAAAATATTTGTTTTGAGGGGTGCAATAAAATTTATCTACAATTTTAGACAATCGTTAGCTTGATTACATTGGTTCGGAGTCGTTTTTCCAAAGGCATACTTGCCAAGTGAATAATACGGTCACCTTTCTCGACAAAACCATTTTCCAACAAGAAATCTTGATGGTCTTGAAAGGTCTCGTCAGTAGATACCAATTTGTCATAAAAAAACACTTGCACTCCCCATACGAGGTTGAGTTGGGTCATAATCGTCCGATTAGATGTAAATATAAATATATGGGCTTGGGGGCGGTGGCGAGCCATTTGGTAGGCGGTGTAGCCCGAAGCTGTCATACCTACAATACCTTTTGCCCCTACGTTTTCTACTAGATGGGCTGCCGAAGCAATTACGGAATCATTGTAGAAACTATTGGACTTGGGGTCAAGCGGGTATTCGCGGTTATAAATGGATTGCACCTTGCTTTCGGCAATGTGAATGGTTTTTGCCATTGTATCTACCACCAATTTAGGAAATTTGCCGGCGGCAGTTTCGCCACTTAGCATCAAGGTATCTGCCCCGTCAATTACGGCATTGGTAATGTCATTGGTTTCGGCACGGGTTGGGCGAGGATTTTCAATCATTGTTTCAAGCATTTGGGTCGCAATGATTACCGGTTTGGCGGCAGCATTACATTTTTTGACAATGAGTTTTTGTATCAAAGGCACTTCTTCCATACCAATCTCTACGCCTAAGTCACCGCGCGCCACCATAAGCGCGTCCGAAACGGCAATAATTTCATCAATTTGAGCGATGGCTTCCGGCTTTTCAATTTTTGAAATTACTTTGGTATTTTTACCTTTTTGGCGAATAATATGTTTGAGTAATAAAATATCAATCGGCGAGCGAACAAACGAAAGAGCCACCCAATCCACATCATTTTCCAAACCAAACATCAAATCATCGTTATCTTTTTCGGTCAATGAAGGGGTAGAAAGTATGGTACTAGGCAAATTGATGCCTTTTTTGGGCTTAAGGAAACCGCCAAATACGACTTCGGCTTGCACTATTTCGCCATTGGTCGAGATGACCTTCAATTCAATTTTGCCATCATCGAGCAATATTTGGTCGCCGGGTTTTACATCTTTGGGTAGCGGTTTATAAATTGTGGTCAGCTTTTGGGCGTTGCTTGGGATAGGCTCGGTACTAATTTGAATTTTTTGCCCCGACTCGAGCTGTACTCCGCCGTTTTCAACATCACCTAAGCGGATTTTTGGGCCTTGTAAATCCTGCAAAATACTGATATTTTGAGTGTACTCAGTATTAATTTCTCGAATAATGTCAATTACTTTTTTATGCTCTTCGTGTGAGCCGTGCGAAAAATTTAACCTAAAAACATCGACACCGGCTTGGATTAATTCAATCATTTTTTCTTTGGTATTACACGCCGGACCAACGGTTGCAATGATTTTGGTTTTGTTGAAACGAGATTTCATTGATGTGTTTGTTATTGTTTTAGAGGGTGTATCTGCTTGGGCAGATTTTCTTTTTTTATTCGTTGCCAAAGTTTTCAATATTTTTTGAGGCTAAATTAAAATTTTATTTTCAAACAATGGCTTAAAAGTATCGGAAATTTCAAAATTTCGTTTTTTGCTCCCCAAGAGGCTGTTTGGGAGAAGGATTGTTCCTGTTCCAAATCGGCAATCTGTTTGGCTTTTGAGCATCATCATTGCGAAAGTTGGAGGACTTGAAGTCTCGATAACATAATGGTTCGTGACGTTTCTAATTGCGAGCTAAGTAATTGAAAATCAAATGATTAAATTAAAATGAAATTTTATCAATACCTGATAATCCACCAGAGGCCGACACGCTCGATGAATTATAAAATATTCACAAAGTATTGATAATTAAAGGATAGATGGGTGCATTTCAAATTTACGCGTTTCTATTGCCTCACCCTGCCCTCTCCGAAGGAGATGGTGATAGGTAGTAAATTTGAAATGCATCCGGATAGATGTAAAATAAAGCTATCTTTTAAGAGTATAACTACTTGAAAATCAATTGATTATATAACTTCAAATCTAATTTTGAAAAGATATTTATGTTCAAATGTTTATACAAAAACAAAACCCGTAAAAGCAAGGTTTTACGGGTTTTCAGTTTTAATTTGATCGAGCCTATTCTTCGCTCACTTCGGCATCAACTTCACGCTTGACATCTTCTTCGTCTTTGAGTTTAGTATCTTCCTTGTCTTTTTTGCGTTCTGATAAGCCTTCTTCAATTGCTTCTGAGATTGCTTTGGTAATCAAAGCAATTGATTTATAAGCATCATCATTGGCCGGAATCGGGAAATCAACTTCATTAGGATTGGAGTTGGTGTCCACCATTCCAAATACCGGAATACCCAAACGGCGCGCTTCGGCAATGGCAATGTGTTCTTTTTTCACATCAATCACATACAAAGCGGCAGGCAAACGAGTCAAATCAACTACTCCGCCTAAGATTTTTTCAAGTTTATCTTTTTCGCGGCGAATTGCCAATTGTTCTCTTTTTACCAACGATTTGAAGGCTTCATCTTTCATCAATTTTTCAAAAGACGAAAGTTTTTTGAGCGATTTGCGAATGGTAGCAAAATTGGTAAGCATTCCACCTAACCAACGCTCAGTAACATAAGGCATCCGTAGGCGTTTTGCCTCGGCGGTTACGATTTCCTGAGCTTGCTTTTTGGTGGCGACAAACATCACTTTGCGTCCAGAACGCACAATGTTTTTGATGGCAAAGCAAGCCTCATCGAGGCAAGCCATTGTTTTGTTGATATCAATCAGGTGGATACCGTTTTTCTCCATAAAAATATACGGAGCCATACGAGGATCCCATTTGCGCGTAAGGTGTCCAAAATGTACACCGGCATCAAGTAAGTCTTTATATTGTAATTGCGACATGCTTCTATTGGATTAACGTTTACTGAATTGGAATCGGCGGCGAGCTTTACGACGACCATATTTTTTGCGCTCAACCATTCTTGAATCACGAGTAAGAAAGCCCTCTTTTTTCAAAGTAGGACGATTTTCGGCATTGAGTTCTACCAAAGCACGGGAGATAGCCATTCGGATGGCTTCGGCTTGTCCGTGAAAACCCCCACCTTTGGCGTTTACCTTGATGTCATAGCTTTCTAGAGCGTTGATAGCTACTAGAGGCTGGGTAACCAAGTTGCGAAGTGTCTCGAGCGGGAAATAGTCGCTCAACTCACGATTATTAATGGTAATCGTGCCTTTACCCAATTTCAAATAAACCCGGGCAACCGAGGTCTTGCGGCGACCTACGGTGTTGATAACATCTTTTACTTCAGTCATAATCACTTGCTAGATTTAGAGGTTTAAACTAACGGTTTGGGGTTGTTGTGCCTGATGAGGATGCTCTGCTCCTTCATAGACATACAAATTGTGAAAAATAGCGCGTCCTAGGCGAGTTTTTGGCAACATTCCTTTGACGGCTTTCTCAATCAAAACCGTTGAAGATTTTTTCTCTACGATTTCGCGCGGGGTGGCGAAGCGTTGTCCGCCCGGATAACCGGTGTGGCGTATATAGACTTTGTCAGTCCATTTTTTACCGGTTAGTTTGATTTTGTCGGCATTAATCACAATCACGTTAGCTCCACAATCTACGTTGGGAGTGTAATCGGGCTTGTGTTTACCCAATAACATTTTAACTACCTGACTGGTCAAGCGTCCTAACACTGCCGACTCAGCATCCACCACTAGCCATTCTTTGGTAACGGTGGCTTTATTCGCTGAAACAGTCTTGTAACTTAGTGTATCCACGTTTTCTTTTTAAATTAAACTATTTTTTCAAAAATGAGTGCAAAATTAGCAAGTTTGATTTGAAAAACCAAACTTCTTAGCGAAATAAATACTCTACCCTACTATTTTTTAACTACCTGATAATCAATATTTTACGAGTTAATAGCCCCTTTAGGGGCAAAACCTTGATAGAATTTTAATAACGAGAT
>JALONJ010000065.1 GCA_025455045.1 Microscillaceae bacterium
TTTACCCATTTTGAGGAAATTCTGGCTTTATTCTAAGCCTCAACTCATTTACGCGGGCAGGCTAGACAGCCTGCATTACAATTTTCCTGAAAAGTGGTGGAAATTATTTTTTCAATCCTAACTTATTGATAATCAAATGATTATGTTGTTCTCAATTTCTAATTTCTAACGCTTTATGATTTATATTCTTATTCTTTTGGTCAGCATAGTCGTAGGGTTTATCAATACCCTTGCCGGAAGTGGTAGTTTGGTGATGTTGCCCATTTTGATGGCAATGGGTTTGCCCCCACATATAGCCAATGGTACCAATCGAGTGGCGATTTTTTTTCAAAGTGTAGTGGGTACAACTACGTTTTTTCGGACCAAAACCATCAAAATAGACTCGGCTTGGTGGGCTATAGTGCCTTGTGTGCTAGGTGCGGTGGTAGGGGCGTGGCTGGCAACCATTACCAACCCTGATACACTCAAAGACTTGATTGGCATTTTGATGATTGTGATGCTGGGGGTGATTATTTTTAAACCTGAAAGATGGCTACAGCCCAGCCAAAACTCCGGCGAGCGCAGCAAAACTTTGGTCTCGATAGTAGTGATGTTTTTGATAGGTATTTATGGTGGGTTTATACAGGCAAGTATTGGGGTTTTATTACTCATTGGCTTGGTTTTGGGGTCAAATTATAGCCTCAACTATGCCAATGGCATCAAAATGTTGATTGTGGCTTTGTACGCTCTGCCGGTATTGTTGGTGTTTGTTTGGTACAATCAAGTAGATTGGGCTTGGGGCTTGCTTACGGCGGTAGGGCAGAGTATTGGGGCTTATTTGGGGGCAAAATTTGCCGCCCATTACAAACACGCCGACTTGTGGACTTATCGATTGTTGATTTTGGTGGTAGTAGTTTCTATCATTCAATTTTATTTTTTGTAACTAATTGATTATCAGTTGTTTATAAAAAGTATTCAAAGTATTGTACGTAGATTTGACTCAATATACACAAGCCCTTAAGCAGTTTTTAAGTAATAAATCATCACCTCACAAAAGCGGCGCAAACGTCCGTTTTTGTCTTTTTGGCTCAGGTTTTTGACTAGCAAAGGGATTTGGGCTTTGCTGATTTTGCGCATCGCATTGGCAACCTCGGTGAGTACGGCTTTGCGTTGGTCTTTGAGGCGGTCGGTATTGAGGTTCAAAATCTCAATGGCACTCAAAACGGCTTGCTGAACCGGCGTAAGGCTGCGAAAATTGTCTTGACATTTGCGAATGGTGCGATAAGGACCATTGGGCAAAATTTCGCCCAAAGTATTGTAGCGAAAATACTCGGCACACTGGTCGTCAGACATATATTTGGGAATCAAATCTGTGCCTTTTTTGATATAGCAATGTTGCTGGGCAGGGGGCAAATGATTGGAATAATTGCAAGCCAAGTACATATTGGTATAATTAAGAGCCTCATCTTTGAAGGGTAAAAAATGCACCAAGCGCGAAGTTTCGGAGCTGATTTCGTTCATACAATAGCAACATAGCCAGCCTTGGTCGTATAACAATGCTTGCACAATTTCATAAACTACATTGGCGGGCAAAGCCTCAAAAGCGGGCAATTGTCCGGTACGTTGGGCTAAACCTTTGATGGCTTGCAATGTTTGTGGTTCTTTACCTTTTTTGATATAGCGCATAATCCCGGTAGTGATTAGGAATTAAGAAAAACTTTTAGATTTTTAAAATTAGTATTTAAACTACTGATAATCAAGTGTTTATAAAGTTAAGGAGGAGTTTTTTACTTGTTAATTACCTCCAGTATCGACTACCTTTGAAACGCATTAAAATAAATCCGGCTTTTAACAATAGACTTTCAGCTTCTTTGGCGGTCATTTCAAACGGTAATTTCTAGCGAAGTAGGGTATATTTTTCTATAAATATTTGAAATAGCATATCATTTTAAGTTTATGTTTTTGTAAATATCTGGTTATCAATGAGTTACATTTTATTTTTTTAATAATTGGAATGGTTTTTAAGGGTTTGATATTTTTTGGCAATTTACCCTTCCATTATTCTCCCAATTACTTACACTCCATAAAATCCAATGAGCACATCGGCGCGGGCGAGTTCGGGGTCATCTTGCCCAATTAATTCATCTAACTCCGCCCGAAGTTTTAAGCCTTCTTCGGTGGCGGCTTCACCTAGTTCTATGAGTTCAAAATAATTATCCAATTTATCTTGCACTAATTCCAAACGCTCGGAAGTGCCCATAGCATTTTTGAGAATGTCATTGACCGTGCGCCCGTAAGTATGAACGGTGTAATATGCCTTGCCATCTTCAATCGTAATGATGCGGTTTTGCACGGTACTAAGTATCAAGGGCGAGTGAGTCGTAACTATAAATTGAATGTTGGGGAATGTTTCTTTGAGGCTTTTGGCGACTTTTTTTTGCCAAGATGGGTGCAAATGTAGGTCTAATTCATCAATCAAAACTACGCCTTCGGTTTTGAGCGCGGCTTCGGTTTTGAGGTGCGGATTGAGCAAACTACAGCGAAAAGCGATGTCGGCAACCATTGCAAGCATATTGCGCACCCCATCAGAAAGGTATTGAAAGGGGATTTTGCGCCCGTCTTTGAATTCGATAATGAGCTGGCGGCGGTTGTAATCGAAGTATAGATTGCTACAATCATCGATACAACTGCTGACCGCTTGGCGCACTACAACCAAACCCGAGGAGTCCTTACGTTGTTGAAGAACGACTATTTCTTCTTTCTCAAACCATTTGGTAAAAAACTTATTGTTCGATGTGGCTCGTAGTCCGTTGTAGTAGCCGTCTTGCAGGCGCATTCCACTGATTTTGGTGGTATCGGAGCGTTCTTTCCAGAGGCGTTCGGTAGAGTAATAGACTATCATCGGCAAATCAACCGGCTCGCCCGCGCGAATACGGTCTTGAATGGATTTTGCCTTGTTTTTGATGTCCATTGCTTTTACGTAGGTGGTTTTGTTTTTGGCTCCGGTGAGTTCGCGCATCCAGTGCAGTTCTTCGCCCTCGATTTCGCCCCAAGTTTCGACTTCGACTGGGAACTGTTCGTTGATGTCGTATTCGGTATTGGTAATGCGAATGTCGTCGGGCTGAATATGGCGATTTTCGGCGTAGTCAATTCCCAAAAAAAACGAACCCATCGCTACAGTAAGAGCCTCGAGAACGGCAGTTTTGCCGATGCCGTTGGAGCCGATGACGATGTTGAAATTGGGGTGAAACTCGATTTCCAAATTTTCGTAACAGCGAAAGTTTTTTAAACGTAATCTGTGAATTCTCATTTTCGGTGTTTATAGGTAGCTTGTCCCTTGACGAGTGAATGTTGAACTTGAGCAAAGGCTTTGACTTTGTTGGAGTTTAATCCAATTAATTTTGAATCTTTGCGCAATTAGTAGCCAATTTTATCTCTTGAGTAATGAATGTATAATATTTTGTAAGTGCTTGATTATCAATGAGTTATGTAAAATAATTGCTAAACTCTACTTGCGCATTAGCTTAGTGATTTTTGAAATGCTCATAAAAGTAAGCAAGTAAATTGATGATTTACAAAAGTATATAAATAATTGATAATCAAAACATTAGGATAAAATATTTTTTAAATAATCCTAGATATCTAAAATAGTTTATACGAGAATGTAAGGATAAAGTGCTAATAGTTGATGGTTTAAATAATATTGCTGGATATTTTGTAATTCGCCCCTGAGACACTAAGGCACAATTTATTGTTAATCAACATTTTGCGTCTTAGCGTCTTTGCGTAAAAACATATTTTGTATCGTTGTATTGGTTTAACTCATTGAGAATTTTTAATCACTTGATTCTCAGGTAGTTAGTCTTATATGAAGAATGTTTCTAAGCAATGACTTGAAAGCCCAAGAGCAAAATATCATCGCGTTGGGTAGTATTTTGCATTTGTTCTTGGAGTACATTTTCTAGGGTTTTTTGTTGTTCCGGCAAGGGGAGTTGATAGACTTCTTGCAACACTTCTTTGAATTTTTTTTCGCCCAAACGCGCCCTTTTTTGATTGTTTTGATCAATGTAACCGTCTGAACCCATATAAATGTGGCTACCAGAAGCAATTTGAATCGTTTGATTTTGAAAGATTGTATTTTCGTTTTGAATGCCACCGATGGCTTTGCGGTCAGGATTGAGTTGCAAAACTTGGCTTTGCCCCGACTCGATATAATAGATAGGCAATTTTGCCCCACAATAAGTAAGCTGAATAGACTGGTCGGGCATTGTTTGCCAATTGATGACCGCCATATCCATTCCATTGTTGTTGCCGGTTTCGCTTTGGCGCAAGACGGTTCTTACTTCTTCGTGGAGCTTGCTGAGAATTTGCGCCGGACTAAGGATTTGCCACACCCGAATAATTTTGTCCAATAAGGTATTGCCAATCAAAGTCATAAAAGCACCCGGTACACCGTGTCCGGTACAATCGGCAACGATCAAAATATTTTGATTATCCACTTGATTGAGCCAAAAAAAATCGCCCGAAACTACATCTTTGGGCTGGTACAAAATAAAATAGTCTCGGAGCAAGTGATTCAGTTTGTCTTGGTAGGGGAGTATGGCGTGTTGAATTGTCTTGGCGGCATTGAGGCTACTGCTTACGATGCGGTCGCGCTCGGCAAGGCTTTGATTTTGGCGTTTGATTTTCTCCTCACTTTCTTGGAGGCGGGAGAGGGCTTTTTTGAGAATACTCTCGTTTGCTTGAATTTTGCGGTTGGTTTGCTCTAGCTCTTGGTTTTTTTGTTCAATATAATCTCTTTGCGTAATGATTTCTTCTTGTTGTTGATGGAGTTCTTCGTTTTGGGTGATGATTTCTTGATTTTTTTCTTGTAAGTCTTGATTGATAAATAAGATTTTGTCGTGCTGAGTTTTGAGTGCCGACTGAGCTTGCTTGACGGCTCGGTCAAAGATGGACACAATTAACAAAGTAATTGCCGACAAGCCAATCACCGAGAGGGTCAGATTGAAAATCTCGAACTGTGGCGGAAATTGAACAGGAATATCATTGCCCAAACCTTCCCAAAGCCCAAATGCCCCGCCAGTCAAAGTACTGATAATGAGCCAAATAAAAGCAGTTTTTTGATTGATAAGCAAATTGGCAGTAAGCGGAATGATGGTAAGCCAAGGCAAAACCCCCGATTGTACGCCACCGGTAAGGTAAATGAGCAAACAAGCCGGAATCCAACACGTAAACACAAAATAATTGCCTGTCCAAAACAAAGACAAACCCAAACGCAACCATAGCGCGGTACTCAAAAAAAGTGCGGCTACCCCAAACATCAACTCCGCGCCTAATGCGAAGCCTTCGAAGCCATATAAAAATGCGTAAGCGATTGAAAATAAGGCAGTTAATAAAGCAGCATTGAGAATAATGGTGGCTTTGGCTCTTTGTTCTTGATTATTGCTTTCATATCTGATTAACAAAAAACGATAAATTTGATTAATCATACACTTCTCAATCTCCAATGTTTTTAATTTGATTGGCAAAAGTAGGGAAAATTACTAAATTATTACTCATACGGTTTGTTCAACTCAAAAGTTTTGATAAAATAGGTCAGTAATGAATAGTGAATAATGTAGAATGAATAATGGTTCTTCACCACTTTTCAGGAATTGCCGAAGGCAATTCCATTGAATTTGTTACTCTAAGCCCTTGCCTCTGTCCCCACAGGCAAGTTTGCGCTAAAAAGTCGGAAGAACCAAAATTATTATTGATTCAAACCTTATTAGGTATTGTGTTGGACTGTGTACCGCAGTTCAAGGGCAGGAAATGAAGATTTGACTTTAAAATAAATTATTTAGAATCATTTTAAATAAGCAGAATAATGCTTATTTTTGTTAATAAAATGGCAATCTTCAAACCCTAGCGTGCAATAGAAAGTTTATTGAATAAAACTATTTTTTGTAATCTATTGATTATCAAATATTTATATAAAAATGAATACAGTCAGTCCAATACTTGATACAAAATTTGATGTAGATAAAATTCGCCAAGATTTCCCAATTTTGACCGAAATTGTCCACAACAAACCCTTGATTTACCTCGACAATGCCGCTACTTCGCAAAAGCCTCAAGTCGTATTGACCGCACTTGATAGTTATTATCGCCACCAAAACGCCAATATCCATCGCGGGGCGCATTATATGGCGGCAAAATCGACAACTGACTACGAAAACTCTCGGGAGGCAATTCGCCAATTTTTGCACGCCCGCTTTGCCGAAGAAATCATTTTTACGCGTGGTGTTACCGAAAGCGTCAATTTAGTCGCCAATGCTTGGGGTAGAGTCAATTTGCAAAGCGGAGACGAAATCATTTTATCGGCTATGGAACACCACTCCAACATTGTGCCTTGGCAGCTCATTGCCGAAGAAAAAGGGGCGACTATCAAAGTAATCCCGATTACCGATAGTGGAGAGCTGATAATGGAAGAATACGAAAAGCTATTGTCCGAAAAGACCAAAATTATCGCCATTGTTCACGCTTCTAATGCCCTCGGAACTATCAATCCGATTGCAGAGATTATCCGCTTGGCACGCCAACGCACCAACGCCCTCGTATTTGTCGACGGAGCGCAAGCCGGAGTCCACCTTGAGATAGATGTGCAGGCTTTGGACTGCGATTTTTATGCTTTTTCAGGGCACAAAGTATATGCGCCCACCGGCATTGGGGCTTTGTATGGTAAACGTGAAGTTTTGGACAAAATGCGCCCTTACCACGGCGGCGGCGAGATGATTAAAGAAGTAAGTTTTGAAAAAACTACTTACAATACTTTGCCGCACAAATTTGAAGCCGGCACCCCCAATATTGCCGATGGCATTGCTTTCAAAGCCGCTTTGGATTATGTGCAACAAATTGGCAAAGCTACCATCGCGCACCACGAACACGACTTGCTTGAGTATGCCACCCATAAACTGCTGGAAATCAAAGGTTTGCGAATCATTGGTACAGCTACGCCCAAAGTAAGTGTGATTTCATTTGTAGTGGAAGGTGTACACCACAGCGATATAGGCACTTTGTTAGATACGCAAGGAATTGCCGTGCGCACCGGACACCACTGTACCCAACCTCTGATGCGGCGTTTGGGCATTGCGGGAACTACCCGTATTTCGTTTGCGATGTATAACACCCGCGCAGAAGTAGATTCTACAGTACAAGCCTTGCAAAAAAGCCTCAAAATGTTGTTATAAACTGCTCAAATCTGATTGTTTTGGGTGTATTGAAGACAAAATTTTGCTGAAATCGGCTTGATTGTTAAAAATATTTTCTTAATTGCTCCATCATCCCGAAAAATAAATATTGTGTGATTATGGAACAAACCACTACTTTGACCAAAAAACAAGCAGCCGAGCGAAGTTTTTTGGTCATTTTTGTCATCATTGCTTTGGGCGACTTGGTAGGCAGAGGACTAAGTTCGGCAATTTTGGATTATATATTCAAACCCTTGATAATGCTGAGTTTGATGATTCATTTTTATCAACAAACTCGACCGCGATTTGGCACATTTCAGCGATTGATTTTATGGGCTTTGTTTTTTTCGTGGTTGGGCGATGTGTTGTTGATGTTTGAGCCGCCGATTTTTTTCCAATTAGGCTTAAGTGGTTTCTTGATTTCCCATTTATTTTATATTTCGGCTTATATTCAATCGGTCAAAAACCAAACAACAAAGCCTTTTTTGGTACGACAACCTTATTGGCTCTTGGCTTATTTGGCGGTGTTGATAGCTTGTGTAGCTTGGATGTACCCCACATTGGGCAGCTTGTTGATACCGGTAGTGGTTTATTCGGTGGTTTTGTTGTCGATGAGTGTATTTGCACTCAATCGCAAAGATAGCGTAAATCCGGCAAGTTTTGGCTGGGTGTGGGTTGGCTCGGTTTTTTTCATTGTTTCGGATATGTGGCTGGCTATCAACAAATTTGTATATGCCGGACAACTGCCTTGGTCGGGCATAATCGTAATGCTTACTTACATTTTGGCGCAATATTGTATTGTAAAAGGCAGTATTTTGAATAAATGAAGTAAAGCTAGTTTGTGCTGGTGTTAGCTAAGAATTAAATTTCTAAAAAAAACATAAACTACTGATAATCAATTACTTATAAAAAGTATCTGAAGTATTGATAAATAAAAAACCACTGCTTGGCGGCAGTGGTTTTTTTTATTGAATGTATTTAGATAATCAAAATATAAGGAACAAGAAAAAAATAATGCGTACAATATTTTTTGGTAATATATTTACTTTCAGGTAATTACAAAATTATTCATTTTACATTATTCACTATTCATTCCTAAGTATCTGATTATCAAAATAATACGATTTATTGAGGCAATAAAACCCTATCTACTACGTGAACAACTCCATTGCCGGTAACTACATTACGGTTTGCAGTCGGGATTGTAACTACATTACCAAGTCCATCTCTTACAGTAAAAGTACCACCTGCTACCCCGATGACAAGCTGTCGGAAGTTAGTAGCCGGAGCCGGTAGGTTATTTACATTAAAAGCAGCAGGCGGAATAAATGTTACATTATTCCACAACAAAGTATTTAAGGCACCATTGCCTAAATCAACATAATAACGACGAATTGGCAAAATGTGATAGCGAATAATATTGCGAAGGGTTTGGCGAGTAGCCGCATTGGCATTGGTGATTGCTTCTATGGTTGCAAAGCCTGCAGCTTGGAAAGCAGCATTAGTAGGCGCAAAGACCGTATAAGGACCACCTAGAGCCGCAACCGTGTAGGTAGCACCTCCTGCAACATTGGAAGACCCGGGCGCATTAGGAACTGCATTTGCTTGCACAAGGGCTTGCGTTTCAGACAAAGCTTCATTTTGCCAAATTACCCCAACTGGAACTTGGTTGATAGCCGGAGCTGTAGAGCCACTAAAAACCAGCCCAGTAACTCGCAAAGCCTCGCGCAAGAATGTAAATTGCGGGGAAGCACTTGCCGCATCGGCATCCAATAAAGCAGTGATGCTACCCGGAGTAGTACCAGTCGTTGCCGCTGGAATTACATTATTTACTTCGTGAACAAACCCATTGAAACCTAGCAAATCCACATTCACGCCTCGACGGCTTCCACTATTTGGATTGCCCAATACAGCCGAATTATTAATTACAATATCGGTTCCTCGAGGTGAAACGAAAATAGCACCATTGCGGCTAGTGATTGCCCGATTTGCCCCCGTAGAGGTAGCCGTAATATCCGTAGTACTTATACGGCTCGCTACCAAATGTCGATTCAAGATACCTTCCAAGTCGCCTATGGGTACAGCATCAATTGCCGCATTATCACCCAATCCGGCGGCCGTCATCGCCACATTGTTAGGGGCTAGGATTGTAGTAACATCAGTCGCCACCGCACTTTGTAAACGAGTTGTAAGAGTAGTACTACGACTGATAGCATATAATAATAAACTAAATTGTGGGCGGGCAGCAAGAATTTGATAAGTACTCAAACTTGGCGGTAGCAATACTCTGTCTATGGTATGAATTACGCCATTGGCAGTGCGAATATTAAAAGCTCCGGTTACTAATCTCGCATAACCATTAATAGCACTGACGGTTGAGGGTCTATTGATGAAGATTTGTCGGCTAGTGGCAACTCCAACTGGGTTTTCATCATTACGCATAGTAGCTAATCCAGCAGGAATCACATTAGCTGGATTAGGAGTTGGTACGGCAATTGTAACCGAGTACTGCGCTCTGCCGCTAAATACGTGATAAAGTAGGATTTGACGTAATTGGTCAACCGGCACAGCGTCTAAGTTTGCAACCCCCAAAGCAGCAAGGGCAGTAGTAAATGCCTCATTAGTAGGGGCATACAAAGTAAGTGAATCGGTTACATTCGTATTGAGCAAATTGACTACATCATTCCCAGCTCGAGTAGCCGCCGCTACCAGCGTTGAATAGCGCGTAGGATTTTCTTGTAATACTTGCAAAATGGTCTTATTCACCGGAGTAATCACGGTATCTTCGGTTTTGAGTTCACAACCCCAAAACAAGCCCAATGCCAAGCAAGTAAAAATTAAAATATTAAATATCTTTTTCATTATAATTCAATGATTTAAGTTTTTAGGAAGGGAAGTGCATCAAGCACTCCCCATCGCAGTAATTTTTAATTGAAAATGTAACGGATACCAATTTGCATCTGCCAACGTGAGAACAAAGAAGCACTGTTTTGGAAAGTGTTGGTCTGAACGGTTTGGGTAGCTCCATCTTGGAACGGGAACGAGAAACGAGGACGACCTGAAGGGTCAATATCACGGAATTGTAAGATTTGGCTACGAATCGGAGTACGCTCTACGCCCCAATTAGAGTTCAACATATTCAAGAAGTTGAAAATATCTACACTTAATTGCAAAGTGTTAGTTTGTTTTCCCACTTTCACATAAAAATCTTGTAAGAATCTAACATCGACACGGTTGTACCAAGGAGCTACCGCGCCATTTCTTTCGGCGTATTGACCACGGCGACTACTCAAATACGGGTCTTGGTTAATAAAATTATCCAATTGTCGCCACATCGCATCGGCAGTCCGCAAGTCATTTTGTTGTCCGGCTACCGGAGCAGTAGGCAACAAAATGATTTCACTGGCACTACGTGGTATATACATCAAGTCGTTGTTCGTACCACCGTCATTATTCAAATCACCGGCGTAGGTGTAAGTATAACGGTCACCTTGTCGTCCTTCAACGAAAGCACTAATGGTTGTACCAAAATACTTTGCATAAGTTTTGTTGTAAGAAACCGAACCAACTATTCGGCTACGGAGCATAAAATTGGAATAAGACAATTGTGGGTCATTAGGATTATTCACAATTTGGTTTGAGAACCAAGAGGTGTTAGCAATCGCGCTTACACTACTGGTTATGTCGCGGGCATCAGCCAAGTTGTAAGCAAAACTAGCAAAGAAACCATTAGTAAAGGTTTTTTGGATTTGGGCAGTAACACTGTATTGATAACCTCGGTTGGTATTATCTAACACAATTGCAGTAGGAATATTGTTGTTAATTCGGTTTACAGTATAGCGCGGACGATTATCTACCCCCACCAAATTGTTGGTAGGATTTGGTAGATTGACGTTGCGATGGAAAACTGCGTTCAAATCACGCGTATAGATAAATTCCATTGTAGCTACCCAGCCATCGGCAAATTTGTAATCGGCGGCTAAATTAGTTCGCCAAACTTGCGGAAAACGGAAATTTGGAGAGGTGATTGCCAAATCAAACGTACCGGCTGCGGCGGGGTTAGCCGGAATATATTGGCTTACGTTGGTAGAGAAAGGGCGATTGGTTGGATTGAATTGTTCTTCGGTGCCAAAAATCACCCCGTTGTTAGAGGCTTGATTAGAAATCCATACAAAGGGAATCCGACCGGTGAATACGCCTGTTCCCCCACGCACTTGAAGTTTACCACTTTCCAAAGCATCCCAATTGAAGCCTATTCTGGGCGACCAAAGCAAACGGGTGTCGGCAAATCTATCTACAGCAACAGTCTGCTGGTTTTCAAATCTTAAACCTTCCACAGTAGGGTTTTTTTGCAATACACTACTTTGAAACATTGGAATATCAACCCGAATACCACCTGTCAATTTTAATTTATCGGTTACATTAAACTCATCTTGAGCATAGAAGCCTAATTGAGCAGCCCGCCACTCAACAATGGGTACTTCTACTCCGGGCAAAGCCGAAAAGCGCAATTGGTAGCGCAAAGCGTTGGAAGGTCCGTTGGTTCCGGCACTCGCCAAAAAGTCATCTACGGTATTGAAAGTATAAGCTCCGTAGAAATTTTGCATAAAACCATTGGCAAAGCGATAAAACTCATTGGAAGTACCTACGGTAATGGTATGTTTGCCCATAAACATAGTAAAGTTATCGGCAATTTGGAATACATCGGTATCCAATTTATTGTTGGGACTAAATGTTTCAAAACCAAATGAGGTGATTGTTTGACCGGCACCATCTTCAATATCAACCAAAGGGAAAATACCACTGGTACTTTCACGGAAGTCGCGCAGAGCCGTCCAGCCAACGGTTAAGTTATTGAAAAACTTATTACCAAAGCGGCTATTCAATTCTGCCACTAGCGAGTTCATATTGTTATTGATTCGATACCAAGAACCTGAGAATGGTAAAGCATTTAGGCCCGGAGCGCGTGTACCTACGCGTACCCCTGAGCTTGAGGGTTGTATATCGCGGTAAGATTTCATATAGTTGTAACGAACTGCCAACTTATGATTTTTGTTGATATTCCAATCTAACCGAGCGGTTAAATTATCACCGTAAGTAATAGCATCATACCCTTCATATTCACCCGGGTCATAGCCAAGTCCCAATAGTGCGGTTTTTAAACGATCCAAATCAGAGGCGCGAACCCGAGATACGTTGCTACCGGTAACTCCCGGACGGCTGGCTACAAAGGTAGTACCCGGCTCATTGCGACGGTTGGTTTCGCCATTGATAAAGAAAAACAGTTTGTTTTTGATAATCGGTCCACCTACTCTAAACCCAGTTTGTTTCTGCGAAAAATCGGGAAGAGCTGCCAATTCAACATTTGCCAAACGATTACCGACCATTGATTGATTACGGAAGAAGTGATAAATCGAGCCTTGATATTGGTTAGTTCCTGCCCGAGTTACGGCATTCAAACCGGCACCCGTAAATCCACCTTGACGAACATCATAAGGAGCTAAGTTTACTTGAACCTCCTCAATCGCATCTAAGCTGATAGGGTTGTTGTTGGATTGTCCGCCAATGGTACTAGATAAACCGAAGGCGTTGTTGAACAAAGAACCATCAACTGTAATGTTGTTATAGAGGTTGTTACGACCACCGAATTGATTATTGGCTCCTCCTGATTGCGGGGTAAGACGTGTATAATCCGATAAGCTACGATTCAAAGTCGGTAAGGCTTTGATTTGTTCTTGCCCCACATTGGTTGCTGCACCGGTACGGTCGGCGTTCAAAAGGGGGTCTTTGGCTCCGGTAATTACCACTTCGCCCAATTGGGTTTCGGTTTCGGAGAGGGCAAAAGTCAAAACTTTGTTTTCGCCAAGTGCTAGGGCTTGGATAGTTTCCTTCTTGTCTTGAAAACCTACAAACGTAACTACTACTTCGTAAGGACCACCAATGCGCACATTGGGCAAGCTAAAACGTCCTTCTTCCGAAGTTGAAGCACCATATTGCGTACCAGAAGGCGTGTGAGTTGCAATCACTGTAGCTCCCGGAATGGGGCTACCGGTAGCATCTCGTACTACACCACTCAGGTTAGCTGTGGTAATTCCTTGCGCCATCAATGCCTGATGACTGCAAAAAATACCGGCTAGGATAATTAATAATAGTAAACACTTTCTCATTGGATAAAAATTATTTTTGGCGCAAAGTTAATGGAATTAATTATGACAAACCCAAGTTTGAGGTTTAAAAAATTGTTAAGGATAGGGTATTTTTTGAGGGTTTTTTTGGCTTTTTTCAATATATTTTAGGAGTAAATGAGGCAAAATTTGGGTAACTTGCGGATATTTTGGCTTGATTTGGTGAGTTTGTGATGCTTTTGGGAAATAATGGAGAAAATAAATGAAGTTTAAATGGTAATATTGCAGTTTTTTATTGAATGAGTTGGGTGATAGATAAGTAGCTGATAATGAAAGAGTTATATGAATAGTTTGGTCAGTAGCTTGTTAAGTAATAAGTTTTAATTTGTAAGTACTTGATTATCAGATAGTTATGTATTTATTCACTTATGCGCGCCGGATGGAAGCCGTAAGGGAGAGACCCCGCTTGCGCCCGCGCGCCCCACTCCCTAGCGAGGGGAAGCAACGCCCCTCGCTAGGGAGTGGGGCGCGCGGGCGCAAGTGAGGCTCTATATACGAGAGCCGGAAATCGCGCCCAAATTGACAAGAAGATTATTGGTGGTGATGAGGGAGATTTGGGCGGTTAATTTGTTTGGGGGTATTTTTTCTGTTTACTTTGAAAAAAAATAGGGCAATGACAAATCGTAATATTTATATAGGATTGATTTTACTGGGGGCGGTATTGTTTGTACCGGGCTTGGGTTTGGCGCATTTGTTTGATTGGGATGAGATAAATTTTGCCGAAATTTCGCGCGAAATGTTGGTGTCGGGTAATTATAGCAAGGTGCAGGTGGAGTTTTTGCCGTTTTGGGAGAAACCACCTTTGTTTTTTTGGTTGCAGGCGGGCGCGATGTACCTTTTTGGAGTCAATGAGTTGGCGGCACGGTTGCCCAATGCCTTGGCGGGAATGGCTACTTTACCAATTTTGTTTTATTTGGGTAGTCGATTTTATGACCGGCGGTTTGGTTGGTTGTGGGTGTTGGCATATATGGGTTCGTTTACGCCGGCGGTTTATTTTAAATCGGGCATTATTGACCCTATTTTTAATTTATTTATTTTTTTGAGTGTTTTTCAATTGGCGTTGTGGACGGAGGCAAACCAGCCCAATCGCTTTTGGCACGCGGGGTGGGGGGGCTTGTTTATGGGTTTGGCGATTTTGGCAAAGGGTCCGGTGGCATTGCTTTTGGTGGGTTTGTGTGGGCTGATATATTGGGTGTGGAGTAGGCAGTGGCAAACTTTTAAAGTGTTGGAGTTGTTGGTGTACGGGACAACGGCATTGGCGGTGGCTTCGTTTTGGTTTTTGCCCGAAATTTTGCAGAATGGTTTTTGGTTTTTGAATGAATTTATTGAATATCAAATCGGTTTGGCGACTAAATCGGGCGATACGGGACACGAGCAACCTTTTTGGTATCATCCGGTGGTATTGCTTGTGGGTTGTTTTCCGGCGAGTATTTTCTTTTTGGGGGCTTTGGGCAAGCATACGCGGGGCAATGCCGCCCAACACAATTTCAAACGCTGGATGCAATTGCAGTTTTGGGTTACGTTGGTGGTGTTTTCGATTGTAAAAGCCAAGATTATCCATTATTCTTCGCTTTGTTACTTTCCGCTTACTTTTTTGGCTACCGAGTATGTGTATAGAATTGCCCAAAATGAATTGAAATGGAATCGCTGGCTCAATGGGGCTTTGGGGCTGGTGGGTGGTTTGTGGGCAGTGGTTTTGTTGGTTTTGCCGATGGTCAATCAACTTAAACCGCACATTATTCCCCTCATTGCCGACCCTTTTGCAGTAGCAAATTTGCAAGCCGAAGTGGTATGGCAAGGTTGGGAAGTGCTGATTGGGCTAGGATTTGGCGCGTCTTTAATATATAGTTTATGGAACAATCAAGATATTTTGACCAAAGCCGGAGTTTTGTATGTTGGTAGTTTGATTACTCTGCAATTGATTTTGTATATTTTGATTCCTAAGGTGGAACGTTACTCGCAAGGGGCAATGATTGACTTTTTGAAATCGGTACAAGCTGAAGATTGTTATATTTCGCCGGTGGGGTATCATAGTTATGCCCATCATTTTTATGGAACGGTTACACCGGCGCAAGCAAAACGAAAGCTGGAATATTTGACGGCGCATTTTGGTAAAAATTCTTTGGGCAAACAATCTTATTCGCAACAAAAAGACCAATGGAACGAGTGGCTGTTGCGTGGGGAGATTGACCGCCCGGCTTACTTACTTACCAAAGTGGGCAATGATTTTGATTTTGGCAAATATCCTGATTTGAAAAAAGTATTAGACAAAAATGGTTTTGTAGTGTATAAACGAGCAGTGAAAAAGTAGGAAGAATTAAAGCAATTACTCAGGAGTGGGAAGCGAGCATTGAGGAGTGAGAGAATTAATCATTATAATCAAATATTTATATATACCTTGGATTGGCTTGTACTCGCACTAGGCGTGTTTGGAAACGCGTAAGTATGGTATGGTCTGGTCTGCTATGTTTGAATTGGGGTTTTGTATTCAATCCTGCCTTGTGATTTGCTTAGGAATTGATTAAATTTAGGTTTGTAAATCGAGAGATTTAATTAAATAATTGATTATCAAATGATTATGATTTTTTAAAATTAATAAAAATATGCTGATTGCTGAGAAAAAATATACCATAGCCGAATTTATCAGTCTTGACGAATTAGACGAGAACTTCTATTATGAACTTATTAATGGTGAAATTGTGAAAAAATCTTCTCCTACTCCTTGGCATCAATTGATCCTTGCCAGAGTTTATGACTCTGTGGGCAATTTTGTAAAAACTAATCAGCTAGGCACAGTTTTCTTTGCCCCTGTAGATGTATTTTTGGATAAAGAAAATTTAGTAATTCCCGATTTGATTTATATTTCCAACACCAAAAAATCCATAATTACCAACAATGGTATTGAAGGTTCGCCTGACCTGATTGTCGAAATTCTCTCACCCAGCACCGCCAAATACGACCGCGATGGCAAAATGAAAACTTACAAACGCAATCAAATAGACGAATATTGGATTATTGACCCCAAAGCCCAATCAATTGAAGTCTATATTTGGCAAAATGGCGATTATGATTTATTAACCTACGCCGTAGAAGGGGGCAAGATTGAATCTAAGGTGTTGGCAGGCTTGAGTTTGTCTGCTCAGGAGTTGTTCAATGACTAAATTAACGTGAATATTTTTATAACTAATTGATAATCAACTAATTATAATGTAAAAAATATATTTTTTCGATAAATTATAAATTATGTTTAAAATAAAATTG
>JALONJ010000066.1 GCA_025455045.1 Microscillaceae bacterium
TCCATCAGCCTAGACAGGCTGAATTACAGTAGCTCACATTGTACCACAGCCTGTTAGGCTGTGTTTCCATCAGCCTAGACAGGCTGAATTACAATGTGTCACAGCCTGTTAGCCTGTGTTTTTGCAGCCTAGACAGGCTGAATTACAATGTATCACAGCCTTGTTAGGCTGTGTTTTTTCAGCCTAGCGGGCTGAGTTACAATGTACCACAGCCTGTTAGGCTGTGTTTTTTCAGCCTAGACAGGCTGAATTACATTGTACCACAGCCTGTCAGGCTGTGTTTCCATCAGCCTAGACAGGCTGGATTACCGAGTGCTGACCGGCTGAAACACAATGATAACTATAAGGAAAAGCCTCCCAATCATCCACAATTCCGGCTTTGACCGGATTATTCAACACATAACGAATGATGTTTTCCAACTCCTCTTGAGTTCTAATCACCCGATCATAACTCTCAGCTTGCCAAAAATGCCCTTTTCGACCCAATTGCCGATTGGCTTGATAAGCCGTAAAACCCTTCAAACTATCCATTATTTTGTCTAAATTGTGATAAGGCTGTGATTTTTCCAATTGAACGCCGGTATCAATCACCAAATGCACGTGATTGGACATTACACAATAAGCCAATAAATCATACAACTTGCCATCTCGGAAGTGCAAAGCCTCTTGCACGATTTGAGCTACTTCGGCTTGTTGCAAATAATGGGGTCCGTTTTTTACTTTATCTAAATAATCATCTAAGGCTAAAAAATGCTTTTTGCGTTGCTTATCAATGAGTTGAGCTTGGGCTTCGGGTGGACTCTGGCGGATGATTTCGGCAATATTGGCTTCCAAATCAGCCTTAAGCTCATTGAGTATGGCTTGGGGGATAGAATCATACAAACGAAAAGTAATGAAAAACTTAGCCCCTTCGGGGTAATAATGCGGGAGATTCCGGCGGTGATAATGTACGTCCATAGTCTTGAGTGTACGAAAAACCAAAGCCTAAGTTTCTTTTTTTCAGCCTAACAGGCTGAGTTACATTGTGCCACAGCCTTCAGGCTGTGTTTTTCAACCTAGACAGGCTGAGTTACAATTCGACTTCACAATCGGGTAGCCATTCTTGGAGTTGCCGGCGGACTGTGGCGCGCTTTTCTTCGGTATCCGTGCAGGGGTTATTTTGTAAATTAAGGCTTTTTAGGCTTTTGAGTTCTTTGAGGACTGGGGGGAGTTCGGTGAATTGATTATGAAGCAAATTCAATGATTGGAGCTGTTTCAATTCCCCGATTTCGGTGGGCAGGTGAGTCAATTGACTCTTGCTTAAATTTAATTCATAAAGATTTTTCAACTTCCCGATTTCCTTGGGTAATACTTTTTGGGTATCAATAGTAATGGTTAATTCTTCTTCATTATAATGGTGATCATTAGTAATCATTTTTATTTTTTTAGGAAAATTACTAAAAGCTAAACATACCCCGGATAAGTCTAAGTTAGGATTTTCGTGCAAACTCAACTCCTGAAGCTGTTTTAATTCCCCGATTTCGGCGGGCAGGCTTGTTAATTGATTCTTCCGTAAACTTAATTTTTGAAGTTGTTTCAATTCCCTAATTTGGGCAGGTAAGGTTTTTAGTTGATTCCCAAACAAACTTAAATCTTGAAGTTGTTTCAATTCCCTAATTTGGGCAGGTAAGGTTTTTAGTTGATTCCCAAACAAACTTAAGGTTTGGAGCTGTTTTAATCCTCCGATTTCAGGCGGTAGGCTTGTCAATTGATTATCCCATAAATGTAAGGATTGGAGTTGTTTTAATTCCCCGATTTGGGCAGGCAAGTGAGTCAATTCATTAGAACTCAAATCTAAAGTTTGGAGTTGTTTTAAGCCTCCGATTTCAGGAGGTAGGCTTGTTAATTGATTACCCCATAAATGTAAGGTTTGGAGCTGTTTTAATTCTCCGATTTCAGGCGGTAGGCTTGTTAATTTATTTTTTTGAACACCCAATTCACGTAGCTGTTTTAAGCCTCCGATTTCAGGAGGTAGGCTTGTTAATTGATTATCCCATAAATGTAAGGTTTGGAGCTGTTTTAATTCCCCGATTTCAGGCGGCAGGCTTGTTAATTTATTTTTTTGAACACCCAATTCACGTAGCTGTTTTAATCCTCCGATTTCAGGCGGTAGGCTTGTTAATTGATTATCCCATAAATGTAAGGATTGGAGTTGTTTTAATCCTCCGATTTCAGGAAGTAGGCTTGTTAATTGATTCTCGCGCAAATCCAAGGTTGAGAGTTGTTTTAATCCTCCGATTTCAGGAGGTAGGCTTGTTAATTGATTACCCAATAAATTCAATTTTTGGAGCTGTTTTAATTCCCCAATTTGAGCGGGTAGGTGAGTTAATTGATTACCCAATAAATCCAATTCTTGGAGCTGTTTTAATTCCCCAATTTGGGCAGGTAAGGTTTTCAGTTGATTCCAAGACAAACTTAATTTTTGGAGTTGTTTCAATTCCCCGATTTGGGCGGGTAGGCTTGTTAATTGATTACTCCATAAACCCAATTCTTGGAGCTGTCTCAATTCACCGATTTGGGCGGGCAGGCTCGTCAATTGATTATCAGACAAATACAATTCTTGGAGCTGTTTTAATTCCCCAATTTGGGCAGGTAAGGTTTTCAGTTGATTCCAAGACAAACTTAATTTTTGGAGTTGTTTCAATTCTCCGATTTGGGCGGGCAAGTGAGTCAATTCATTAGAACTCAAATCTAAAGTTTGGAGTTGTTTTAATTTCCAGATTTGGGCGGGCAGGCTTGTTAATTGATTCTCTCGCAAATCCAAGGTTGAGAGTTGTTTCAATTCTCCGATTTGGGCGGGGAGGCTATCGAGTTTACAATACTGCAACTGTAGGTTTTTTAGATTGCTCAGTTTTCCGATTTCCGCTGGTAGGGTTTTGAAGGTATTCTTAGCGTCATAATCCCCATTCAAAATCAAGACTTCCAATTGGGGATGTGCCAAAATTTCGGTAGGGAATTTGTCTAATTTTGTACCGCTTAGGTCTAATGCCCTGATTTCCGGGCTAAGGTCTTGGAGGGTGTAGGCTACTTGATAGGTATTGCCCAAGGTATCCAAATAATACTCTTTTCCATAGTTCCGTACTTTGGCAAAACCATTGCTATTTTCATAAAAATGCTCAGACTTATCCCATCGGCCTAATTTTTCTATCTCATCTCCATTCTTATCGATAAAATAAAACTTGTAATTTTTATAAGCCAAGGCAAACTTCCCATCATAAAAATAAAAAGCATCTACCAACTTCTGGGCTTTGGCGAGGGCGGCATTGGTTTCTTTTTCGGCGTTTTCGGCACGTTCTTTTTCTTTAATTGCTTGACTTTTAGCTGTTTCCGTCTCTTGTTTTAGTTTGTCTATTTTAGCAAAGAGGGCTACTATTTTGTCTTGTACTTGTTGGGCTTGGTCGGGGCATACGGCTACGGCGGAGTTGTATTTGCGGATTGCCTGTAGGTAGTCGGTATGGGCAAGTTGGTCGCCTTCGCGGAGGTGTTTTTGGTAGAGGGTGAGGTCGCAGTTTTGGGCGAAGAGGAAGCCCCCGAAACTCCAGAGAAGGAAGAAGCCCCCTAGAAAGCCCCCTAGCCCCCGGAGGGGGAACAAAAAGGCATTTAGTAAATGGCGGAGATGAGTAGATTTCATTGGTTTATTTTTCGGGTGTTACCAGATAGGGTTATATTTTTTGAATATTTCATCTTGGTTGATGCGGGGATTATTCCGGCATATAAGTAATGAGCTAATTTTAAAATGTGCTGATGTGCTAATTAAAAGCCTGATTATCAGATATTTATAAAATTAAATTCCTAAGTTATTTTTTAATCGTTCCTAATCTTTAAAATCAGCTAATTCGGCATCAAAATCACTTTGCATTTGGTAATCGCCTTTTGAGATACCAAAAACTCTTTTGGCTGATTTTTTAGGATTTTGCGGGCTAGTAGCAACTTGGTATTTACTCATCAAAAACTCCAAAAAAAGCATTGCTTCTTCTTGGGCTTTGTCGGGTAGTTGTGAGAACTGCTGAAAAAAGAGTTGATTATCCATTTTTTTATCTTTGATTTTGAGAAGCAATTTACAAATTATGAAGATAGAATACAAAGCCCCCTAGTCCCCGGAAGGGGAATTTTGATTAATCGCCATTACATAACTCATTGATTATCAATTATTTGTAATTTAGCAGACATACTCTGCTGTTTTGACAAATCATCTATAATTGTTGCATTTAAACTATTTTACTAATCTCATTTTGATTTGATATTTTTCAAATTTAGCAAACAATCAAGAAGATTTTGGGCTTTTTTTCGGTATTTTTCCAGACATTGTACCCCAGCCTTTAGGCTGTGTTTGAAAGCATTGTACCCCAGCCTTTAGGCTGTGTTTGAAAGCATTGTACCCCAGCCTGCTAGGCTGGGTTTTTTTCAGCCTAGCAGGCTGAATTACAAAAAAATACTATATTTGTGTTACAAAAATCATCAGCCCAGCGGGCTGAGGTACAAATATGAAAACATACCTATACCTCTTTTATTTACTGATTTGGGTAGAAGCTCAAGCCCAAAACCCCGACAACTTTATCTTGATTAAAGGCGGTAAATACCGTTTTGGAAGAGAAAATGTAATGATCGAACTCTCCGACTTCTACATCAGCCCCACCGAAGTTACCTATGCCCAAATGGCAATGTACGCCCTTGATAATGGACTAGACCCCCAAACCTTCCACGGAAAAAGTTGGAATATTCCTCCTGACGGAGAGCGCGTAGCGGTCCGTGTCAATTGGTTTGATGCCATCCGCTATGCCAATTGGCTGTCGGAACAGCAGGGCTATACGCCTGTTTATCAGGTATTTACGAAAGTAAAAAACGAGAGTGGTGGCTTAAGCTGGCAAAAGCTATACCCCTCGAATAAAGATTATTGGGCAGAAAATGCTGACAATCAACCGATAAGCTGGGACTCTTTAGCTTGGGATAGAACCGCCCAAGGCTACCGCCTGCCCAGCGAAGCCGAGTGGAAATACGCCGCCAGTGGCTATAGTAAGCTCGGGCGCAAGCAAAAATGGGCAGGAACAGATAATGTAGATTCTTTGCAATATTATGCTTCTTATTCTGGAAATAATGGTAAATTTGCCATTGCTTCGGCTACCCTTTTGCCCAACCCGCTCGGCTTATACGATCTGAGTGGCAATGTGTGGGAGTGGTGTTTTGATATTTATCAAGACTCATACAAAAATTTCGAAAATAAAATAAATCCCGTAAATGACGAGTACGATAATCTTCGTATTTCGAATCGCTGTTTGCGGGGCGGTAGTTGGGACGACTTCGATAATGTCGCCGAGGTGTTTTTCCGCTACCACTTCATTCCGAGGAACCGCTACGATTACTACGGTTTTCGTTTGCTCAGGACTCCCTAATGTACCCCAGCCTTTAGGCTGGGTTGGAAATAAGGCAAATCGCGCAGTAACATAACCTTTAGGCTGGGATTGTTAATTTTTCAGCCTAAAAGGCACTATGTACCCCAGCCTTTAGGCTGGGTTGGAAATAAGGCAAATCGCGCAGCAACATAGCCTTTAGGCTGGGTTTGTTAATTTTTCAGCCTAAAAGGCACTATGTACCCCAGCCTTTAGGTTGGGTTGGAAATAAGGCAAATCGCGCAGCAACATAACCTTTAGGCTGGGTTTGTCAAATATCAGCCTAAAGGCTGAATTACAATGTATAACAGCCTTTGGGCTGGGTTTGTCAAATATCAGCCTAAAGGCTGAATTACAATGTATAACAGCCTTTGGGCTTGGTTTGTCAAATATCAGCCTAAAGGCTGAGTTACAAATTACTATAAGAATATGGATAATCTAGCCAATTTTCTACTACACCGGCTTTGACCGGATTATTCAATACATAATGAATTATATTTTGTAATTCTTGCTGATTACGTACTACTCGGTCATAATTTTCAGCTTGCCAAAAATGCCCCTTTTTAGATAATTGACGATTGGCTTGATAAGCTGTAAAACCCTTCAATTGATTCATTATTTTATCTAAATTTTGATAAGATTGTGATTTCTCCAATTGAATTGCCGTATCAATCACCAAATGTACGTGATTGGACATAATACAGTATGCCAACAAGTCATAAAGCTCACCATCTTGACTATGTATGGCATCTTGCACTATTTTGGCTACCTCGGGAATTTTTAGATAGTGATTCCCAGTTTCTACTTTATCCAAGTATTCGTCAAAAGCGACAAAATGGCGTTTTCGCTCATTATCAATGAGTTGGGAGTAATTTTCAGGGTTTTGGCAACGAGTAATTTCGGCTACTTTTGCCTCATAATCGGCTTTGAGTTCTTCTAAAAAGATTTTAGGAATGGAATTATATAAACGAAAGGTAATGAAGAACTTAGCTCCTTCGGGGTAATAATGCGGGAGGTTTCGGCGATGAAAATGTATGGATTCCATAGTTGAATTTACGGAGAAATATGCCAAAAGTTGTACCATAGTTTGTTCAGCCAGTCACAATGTACCACAGCCTTTAGGCTGTGTTTTTCGGCTTAATCTGGTGGAATTACAATCAACCTCTCAGCCTAAAGGCTGAGTTACAATGTACCACAGCCTTTAGGCTGTGTTTTTAGGCTTAATCCGGCAGAATTACAAACTACTTCTCAGCCTAAAGGCTGAGTTACAGTGTACCACAGCCTTTATTCTCAGCCTAAAGGCTGAGTTACTGGTAATATTTTCTCCGTAGTTTCTGCATTTTTTCTTTTCCCCATTGTTTCTCCATCTCTGCCAAGACCAGTTTTCGGGCTTGGGTTTTATTGTTCATCTTTTTTGCTTGTGCAATGACCGAAGCAAATAAACTTGCTTGAGTCGCATCAAAATTCGCAACTACTTGATTAGCAACGAGTTGTAAGTACCAGAAACTTTTGATATTTCCCCATTCTTTGACGGGTTTTTGGTGCAATTCAATAAAAGCAATCTCTACCAAATAATCCACAATCTGGGCTTGAGTTTGCGGGTCTTTGCTTAAGGCAGCAGCTTTGAGAAAAGTATAAGTCGCTTCTGGGCTTACTTGATTAATTTCGGCTTTCGAACTTTTCAATTCACGTTGGGCTATATCTTTCAACAATATTTCAGCCTTGGTAAGATTGGCTTTGGCTTCTTGGTCTTTGGCTTCGGCAAGTTTTTGGGCTTCTTCGGCTTTTTCCAAGTTAGCTTTAGCCTCTTGGCTTTTATCATCGGCAAGTTTTTGGGCTGTTTGGGCTTTTTCTAAGTTGGCTTTTGCCTCTTGGCTTTTATCATCAGCTAGTTTTTGGGCTGTTTGGGCTTGCCTTTGGGCTCGTTGGGCTTGATTGAGCAAATAAATCGAGTAGAGGGCAAAGATACTCAAGCCTATAAATATCAAAAAAGCATTCCGCCTAAATACCCTCACCTTGCGTTGCCTTTCCGCTTCCTGCTCCGCCAGCTTTTGCGCCTCCGCGCGAGCGCGGGCTTCTTTTTGGGCTTGGATATAAGTTTGGCTGGCATTTAGCCAGTCTTTTTGGGCTTCGGTCAAGGCGAGTTTGGGCAAATAAGGTGCTATGAGTTGGAGTTGTTTTTCGCTAAAGTATTCGCGGGCTTCGGCTTTGAGTCCGGTTTGGGTTTTGATGAGTTGTTGCACCTCGAGCAAGGCAATTTCTTCATCCGAGCGTTTGGCGGCTATCTGTTTGGCAAGGCTGTCGTGGGCTACTTCGTAGAGTTCGTCTCGGTCGATGTAGCGCAAGATGCGAGCATTCACAAAATCCTTCACCGTTTCCGCCAGCAATTCAGGGGCGTAGTCGGGCAGTTTGGCTTGCAGGGCGGGAAGCGAAAGCGGTTCTTTAGTCCCCTCCAGCGTAGCCAAAGGCGAGAGAATTTGCCAAATCACCTCATTTTTTTGTTTTTGTTGGTTGGCAATTCTAATCACTTGTTCTTCCAAAAAGTCGCGCAATACATTGCCAATGTCGCCAATCTGTTGCAAAGCCGCCACCTCAAACATCGCCGTTTGTTGGTGGCTTTCGTCTTGGGTTATCTGCCGATAGAGCTTATCCAAAAATACCTGTAAATAAGGCAATTGAATAAACAAAGTCTTTTCTTCGCCTTGGATTTTCTGAAAAATTCCCTCAATGATTTGGCTTTTTTCTTCGGCGCGAAGTTTTACATTGGTTTGGGGGTTTTCGTCAATGCCCTCGAGGACTTGGCGCACTTTGTCCAAGTTCATTGGCTCAATGCGGAGTTTTTTGCGGAGGAGTTCCGGCACGGCTTTTTCAAATTCGTAGAGCGAACCCAAATATTCTTCCCGAATGGAGAGCAAAATCTTGATGGGTTGCTCAATTTGCATTATTTCCTTGACCGTTTGCACAAAGCGGGCTTGCTCGTCTTTCGTACCCAAGACATACAATTCCTCAAATTGGTCAAAAATCAAATAAATCGGACGAAAATTTTGCAAATAAATGTCTTTGAGCTTTTTCTCCAAAGGCGAAACCGGCTTTTCGCTACTAAAAATACTTTCAAAATCCTCGTCATCGGTTTTGGTGTTTCCCCCGAGCGCGTCCGACAGGGCTTTGTCTAATGATTCATTGAGGTTGCTTTTGCGCCGAATGGCAATCGGAAACCAATCATAGGGTTTGAATTGATTTGCCAAACCACACTGAATCAGGCTGGTTTTGCCCGTCCCCGATGCCCCATAAATCAAAAGCAAATCGCTCTGAAAAAGCATTTCGTAGAGTTGGGCAATTTCGTCATCGCGCCCAAAAAAAATGGCTTTGTCGGCTTGAGTATAAGCGTCCAGAAACTTAAAAGGGTAGATTTTCGGCTGATTCATTGGTTTTGATTAAATAGGTTGTCAAATTCGGTATCGCTTTGCGCCTGCGCCAGCAAACCCGCTTCGGCGGCTCTAAACTGCAAAATCACGTGGTCCAAATTCAGGCTTTTGAGTTTTTCGGCATTGCCTACCAATTCATTCCAATCCAAATTGGGTTGGTGCAGAATATCCTGAAAATCAAGGCTTTTGACTTCATCATCTTTGAGCAAAATGTACTCTAGGGTATTTTTATCCTTAAAATCTAAGGATTGATAAAAGTAAATTTTGGGTCCTTGCTCAAACGTAAGGGCATTGTAATCAATCACAAACGGAAAAAGATTGAGGCTAGTGGCGTAGTTATCGCCCTGATAAATCAAGACGGTATCGGTAGCAATGTCCTCGCGGGTGTAGCGGTATTTTTCAATGTCGGGATTGGCTTTTTGGTCAAAGCCCAATTGAATATAATTGTGAATAAAATGCGGGTCGGTATTGCGAAGGTATTTGTAACCGACTTTTTTGATGGAAGCCATTTTGTAATTAGCCAAAAAACTCAATTCCGCCATCAATTGGCTCAAAACCGCTTCGGCTTCGGCACATTCGACAAAGGTATATTTATCTGAAGCTAATTTTTTGAGTTTTTGGAGTTTTTGGCAGGCTTGATAAAAAGTCGATTCATTCGTCCATTGGCTTTGCCAATTTTGCAATTCCGGCAAAGGCAAAGGCAATTGATTGCGCATAAAAGCCGCGTGCAAAGCCTGCATAAAAGCCAATTGCTCCAACAAATCCGGCTCAAATCGCCGCCCAAAAAATGCTTGCAGGTGGTCGGTTTGGCTGGGAGTGAGTTGAATGGTTTGGTTTTTTTGAATATCCCAGAGCTTAGAAACCAAGGCAAAACCCAGCAAATCCAAACTGTAGCGCGCCAAATAGAGGCATTTCTCGATATAAGGTACAATTTTATCTTCGGCTTTGAGGTTTTTGTTGTTGCCAATGCCAATCAAATGGCTTATTTGCATCCCAATCACCCCCACAAAACTATACGCCAATATTTCTTTGGCTTTTTTGGCATATTTTTCTTGGCTTGCCCAATCGCTGATTTGTTGCTTGGTCATATAGTCGAGCAAGATTTTGGCATCCACACTATAGGGCTGAATTGCCTCAATCAGTTTTCGAGTCAAAATCTCGTTGAAGGCTTGTTTGCCGGTGAGTAAGCCAAAGTTGGCTTCGTTGATGTGGGCAATGTTATAGATTTTATCAGCGTATTGAATGTTTTGGACTTGGCGATTTTTGAGCAGTTCTTTCAAGTCTGTCAATTCATTTTGAATCTGTTGGATTTCACCATTAACATTTAAGGTAAGGTTATTTTCATTGACAGTCTGAATAATGATGTTTTCCATTCGGTTAGCTCAGTTAGTGTGAATGTTTGGGCAAATGATTGATGCGCAATTAATTACTTTTTGTAAAAATACACCATTTCAGTAAATTGTCAAGGTTTTTCAAAAATAAACTTACCTTATATGTGTTTATAAACACTTGATAATCAGATGGTTATAATATTTGTTGGGTTCTTTGCATCGTTTCAGGAAAAATATTTCTTTGTCATTCCGAGCGCAGCGAGGAATCTTAGCAGTTCTCTGCTCAGAGCCAAGATTCCTCGCTGCGCTCGGAATGACAAGTTTTTCAAATTCCTGAAAAGTGGTGAAGAATCATTTACTGGCTTCTTTATCACTTTTCAGAAAAATTGTAACGCAGGCTGTCTAGCCTGCCCACGCAAATAAGTTTTGGTTTAGGATAAAGCTAAATTTTTTGAAAATGGGGAAAGAATTTTAATACTACTATACAAAATATGTTTTCACGCAAAGACGCTAAGACGCAAAATGTTGATTATCAACCAGAGGCAGACACGGTCAATGATTTATATTTATCGATTTGAAATTTGTACAGTAGTATTTAAGATAAAACAAAAAAATCATAACTAACTGATAATCAGATAATTATGATTTTTGCGGAATAAGTCAAGTAAGGAACAGAAAATAAATAAAGCATACAATATTTTCTGATAATCTATTGGTTTTCAAGCGATTAAAAAATTATTCACTCTACATTATTCACCATTCATTCCTAATATTCAACTACCTGATGTTCGTATTTTTTGGTAATGGCGTATATTTCCAAAAGTGGTTTCATAAACTCCTCCAAGTCAAATACACACAATTGGCTGGCGGCATCGCACAAGGCAGTTTCGGGGGTGGGGTGCGTCTCAATAAATACGCCATCAACTCCGGCGGCTACGCCCGCCCGCGAGAGCGTGGGCAAAAACTCGCGCGCCCCGCCTTTGGCATCGGCACTCGGAATACCATATTTGCGAATGGAGTGGGTAATGTCAAACACCACCGGATAGCCCAATTTGTTTAGATGATAAAAAGCCCGAGGGTCCACTATCAAGTCATTGTAGCCAAAAGTATAACCGCGCTCGGTCAAAATGATTTGCTCATTGCCGACACTCTCAATTTTTTTGACCGGGTGTTTCATATTTTCGGGGGCAAGAAACTGCCCGTGTTTGAGGTTTATCACCGCACCGGTTTTGGCTGATTCTACCACCAGCGTAGTTTGCATACATAGGTAAGCGGGAATTTGAATTACATCTAATACTTGGGCGGCGGCGGCGGCTTGGTCGGGGTAGTGAATATCCGAAAGCACCGGAAATCCGAATTCTTTTTTGATTTTTTCCAAAATCTTCAAACCTTCGTCCAGCCCCGGACCTTGGTAGTAATTGACCGAACTGCGATTATCCTTTTGAAAAGATGATTTAAAAATCAAAGGAGTTTTGAGGCGTTCACTTACTATTTTGAGGTGTTCGGCGGTGCGCATCATAATCGACTCTTCTTCAATGACACAAGGACCCGAAATCAAAAACAATTCATCGGCTCCACAGTTTATATTGCCAACTTTAACCGTTTTTTTTGCCATAATTTATGAATGAATTAAGTAAAAATAGACTTATTGACTAATTTGTATAATTAATTGATAATCAATTGCTTATAATATTTTGGCAAAACCAAACTAAGTTTTTTTGCCCAAAATAGCTCGGCTTTAACGCCAAGTTTGGCAAAATTAGTAAAAAAGCTAGGAATCACCTTGTTTCAAGTCTATAATCTTTTTTAGGAAAATTACCTAAAAGGCATTAATTTTCGGCAAAATATTTGAACAAAAGATAGTTAAACTTTCAATTTTTCGAGAGGTGCGATATGGATACATTATTTGAAAAACCCTTCACCAAAATAACCTATGATGCTGATAATGGCATTATGTATATGGAGCTTATCGGCAATATCAAACACGAGGATTACAAAGAAATGTTTAATACCTTGATGGAGAAGGGCTTACAAAAAAACATCAAAAAATTGTTGGTCAATCAGGCTACTTTAGAAAAATCGGGAATGGACTCCAAGGCGTGGCTCATCACCAGTTGGTTGCCCCGCGCCAAAAAGAATTTTGGTGAAGATGTACGGATTGCCCTCATTTTGTCCAAAAATTTGTTTACCAAAATCGGTGGCGAGTATGTTGTAGGAGCAGTACGTTTGGTTAGCAAATTTGAAGTTCGGACGTTTAGCTCCATTGATGATGGGCGCACTTGGTTGCTCACTGAAGCAAATCATAATTAGATATTTGGGAATTAAGCAATAAACAGTGAATAACGTAGAATGAATGATTTTTTGATGTTTCCGTTCATTTAGCGCATTTGCTACAACGGTTGCTTGTGGGAGCAAGCAATGGCATACATAAACACCTGATAATCAACGATTTACCAGAATTTAGCAAATCGTTGCTTATCATAGAAAACCAAACATTATGGGAAATCAATTTGAAAATCGCTTTCAAGTTATCAACAATCTGGAGTTTCAAATTTTGAATTACCAAGATGAAGTAATCTATCATTACACGTATTTTCCCGAGACTCACTTGTGTTCTTATTACTTTGTCGGCTTTTTCAGCGACCGCGATGCTTTGGATTGTTACAAACGAATGGCGGCTTTCGCCCGCGAAAATCAACAACTTGTTCGCAAGAGTTTGGTCGACTTGAGTCGGATTGAAGGCAGTTTTGATGGCATCAACGAATGGTTATTTACCAAATTCGTCCCCCAATCGGTCGCGCTGGGTTTGCGATATACGGCGGTGGTACGCAGTCAGGAGTTTTATTCAAATTTGGCTATCGAGGAGCAAGACTCACTCATTGCTTCCGTTACTGCTTCACTTGATTATCAACACGTTTTTTTTGATAATTATCAAGAGGCTTGGGCTTGGTTACAAAACCAGCCCTGAAGATTTTTGAATCAAGAGACGGAATTTTAGGCATCAGAAATGATTTAATTAGCTGAGTTTCAAGGCATTATATTTTCAAAGTTGTTGGGTAATTCTATATCCATTGCCTAGATACCCTAAAAACATCATTATTTTCCCAAATCATTTTTACAATACTTCGGATAGTTTTTATAAGTAATTGATTATCAGCTAGTTATGCTATTTCAAATATTTCTTGTAACTAGCTGATTATCAGATACTTAGTAAACAACTCGGAACTAGAAACTAGCAACTGTCCGAACTATTGTTTTATTCACCTTGCCCAAAATCGCCCCTACACTCCGGCAAAAAATTTGAATTAATCGCAATTTTTATTCTTTTTGCAAACAAAAAGCTGTGGAATTGCTCCCACAGCTTCAAGTTTTTTAAAAGAAGAAAATAAACAATTTAATTTTATAAAACCCTGATTATCAGGCAACTAGCTCAAAACAGCCGTCAATAACTTCGGCATGTCTTTCCGAATGATAAAAGTTGTGATAACACCATTCTTTTAAACATTCGACTTCGTTGGGTAGCAAGTAAGAGTTGATTGATTTTCGCAACTCTTTCTCAAACAAAACCAAATCAAAGCTGACCTTTTGCAGAATCTCCTTAACGTACTCAAGCATACGCATTTTCATAGGCTTATTAGTAACTTGGGGTAATAATTTAAAAATAAAACGCAGTTCAATTAGTCGGGTTACATTTGAAACCATAAATTTTGTAACAAATCTAATATTTTTTTGGATTATTTCAAATAATGAAGCAAAAAAAATCAATTTTTTCTTTAAATAATTATAAAATCTTGATTATTAGCCTTTTAGCTTATGGCAATTTGGCGGCACAAGAGATGCGGATTGAGGTAGGCAAAACCAAAATTGCCCTCAACGAGGCATTTACCATCTCCATTGAGTCCGATGGCAAAGAAATCAACGATTTTGGGGCTTTTCCCGAAATCCCCAATTTCAAAAAAATCTCCTCGCCCAGCCGGGCTACTTCGCAAAGCAGTTTTTCGGCAAATGGCGAAGTGCGCAACATCACCACTTATATCCGCACCCAAACCTATCACCCACAGCGCGAAGGCACGTTTGCCCTCCGCCCTTTCAAAATACGAGTCAATGGCAAAGACCTTGATTATGAAGGACTTAACATTCAAGTTACGGCTTACGACCCCACCAAAGGCGAGCTTGAGGAGTTGAATGCCGAAGATTTTGAAGATTTGCTGAGTGAAAAAGAAATCAAATTAATTGAAGTAAATGAAGATGCTTTTTTGGGCTTGACCATCAACAAAAATGAGGTGTTTGTCGGCGAGGGTTTTACGGTGAGTCTGGCTTTGTATATTTCTGCCGAAAATCGCGCCCCAATGCAGTATTTTGAGTTGGGCAAGCAAGTAGAAGAAATCGCCAAAAAACTCAAACCGGCTAATTGTTGGGAAGAAAACTTTGATATTCAGGATATTCCCGAATCGCCCCGCCTCCAAATCAATGGCAAAGTATATTTGCAAGACAAGTTTTATGAGGCTACTTTTTTTCCTTTCAACAATCAAGCGATTACTTTCCCGCGAGTGGGTTTGCAAATGAAAGTCAAAAAGAAAATTGACTTGCAAAACCCCAACGAATTTAGCGACAAAACCGAAACCGAAATCAAAACTTTTTACTCCAATCCGCGCACTGTATTGGTCAAGCAATTGCCCCGTCACCCCTTACGCGAGAAGGTAGCCGTAGGGGTATTTTATTTGCAAGAAGCCTACCCACCTCAAGGTATTGCCACCGGTGAGAGTTTTAAATACACTTTTCAAATTATGGGTGAGGGCAATATTGCCGCCATTCAAGCCCCCAACATTAGCGATAATCCCAATTTGATTTTCTACGCCTCCAATACCCAGCAATTTATCAATCGTGGGCAGGGCAAAGTATCGGGAGCTATACTCTACGAATACCAAATTATACCTAGCGAAGCCGGTAAGTATGCCCTCAAAAACCAAATTGCGTGGATTTTTTTCAACCCCAATACGGCTCGCTACGACACTTTGCGCCCCTTAGCCCAATTTAATGTAACGGGCGAAAGTCGCCGCAACAGCGAAATATCCACTACGGATTTGAACAAATTTTACCAACGTATTCCGCAAGAGCGCAATACTTTGATTGACCAAAGCAATGACGAATGGTTCAAACTTACCATCAAATTTATTTTGGGGATTATGTTGGCGATAATGCTGGTCTGGGTGATTTGGCATCGGGGGATTAGCTAGGGCATTTATTTCTACTTCTCAGCCCATAACTTATTGAAAATCAAATTTTTACCCATCAATTTTAAATGCGATGACAATGATTTAGATTTGATAAATAGGAGTAAAACTCTGATTATCAAGGCTTTATTGATTGGTTGAGAGAATACTTTTGCTTCAAATTGGCACAAAACTTACATTTCCTTGATATATTTAGTTTTAGATATAAAATTTGTGGAAAAAATTTGATAATTTGCTTCCCAATCGGTTTTTACAACACAATGATTAAAATTCGGCACATAGTTCTCATTATTTTTTTGCTTAGTTTGCTCGGGCAATTCGTTCAAGCGCAAACGCGTGCCGATAGCTTGCGCCTAGCTCTAGACCGAAGCAATCGCAACAGCATTGACAAAGTAAAAACTTTGGTGGTAATGTCGCGCACCTTACAACGCACTGCCACCGACAAAGCCCTGATTTATGCCCAACAAGCCCTCCTGATTTCCGAACGGCTCAATTACCAGCGTGGCATTAGCGATGCCTTGTATTATATTGCCAATGCCTATTATCAGTTGGATAACTATGCCAAGTCTTTGGAGTATTATTTGCGGGCTTTGCGGTTTTATCGCAGTCAAGGAATTCCGGCAGGCGAAGCCGTTTCTTTAAAAAATATCGGGAATATTTATTTTGAGTTTGGCGATTACAGCCAGTCTTTGAACAATCAAATGGAAGCCCTCAAAGTGTATGAAAAACTCAAAGACCAAGCCGGGATTGCCGCCGCCTACGGCAACATAGCCAATATATATGCGGCTTCCAATGATTTTGGGCAGGCTTTGGATTACTACCAAAACTCGCTCAACATTGCCGAAAAACTTAAAAATCAGCGCATCATTGGTATTAATTACAGCAATATTGGTGAAGTATATTTTAATAAAAAAGAATACAAAACTTCGCTTGAGTATTATCAAAAAGCCGAAACGATCTTTCGAGAAATTGATTTAAAAGAAAATTTAGCCTCTACCCTCAATGGCAAAGGCGAAGTGTATAAATATCAAGGACAAAAAAACCAAGCCTTAGCCCTCTATTTGGAAGCCTTAGAACTAGGTAAACTGATGAATGACCGCGAAGGTATCAGCCTGACTTATCACAACATTGGCGATTTGTATTTGCGCTCTCAAAATACCGAGCGAGCTATTGATTATTTTAATCAAAGTATGGAAATAGCCCGCCAAATCAATCTAAAAAAACTCATCCGCGATAATTACCAAAAACTAGCCCAAGCCCAAGAGAGTTTGAATAACCCGCCGCTTGCGCTCAAAAACTATAAATTGTTCAAAGCCTACAACGACTCTTTGTATAGCCAAACTCGCTTATCTTTGCTATCGGAAATGCAAGCCCGATTCAATATCGAGAGCAAAGACCGCGAAAATAAGCTCCAAAAACAATTGATTGAAGCCCTCAATGAGCAACGCCGCACGCAAACTTTGGATATTGAAAGCAAAGAAAAATACTTGTGGTTTCAAACTTTGGTAATTTTGGCTTTTGTGGGTATCAGTATTTTGATTGGGGTTTTGGCGTTTTTGTTGTACCGCAGTCGCCGCGAGAGCCACCTTGCCAATGAGCAACTCACCCAACAAAACCGCGAAATCAGCCGCCAGAAAATTGAGCTTGAGAAAAAAAGTGAGCAATTGATTCAAACTTACATCAAAATCACCGACAGCATCCGCTATGCCGAGACAATTCAAAAGTCAATCTTGCCGAGTGAAGCCAAAATGCAAGAAGTTTTGCGCGATTATTTTGTGATTTCCAAGGCTAAAGAGGTAGTATCGGGCGATTTTTATTGGGTCAATAAAGTAGGTGAACTAACTTTTGTCGCTGTAGTCGATTGCACCGGACACGGAGTTTCGGGTGGGTTTATGACAATGATTGGGCATACTTTACTCAACGAAATCATTACCCAACAAGGCATATACTCTCCGGCTTTGGTCTTGGAAAACTTAAATTATGATTTGGCAAATATTATTCAACGCCAAAATCAAGATATTGCGATTGGAATGGAAGTCGGCTTGTGTCGAATAGAGCCTTTGCCCGATAATCCTCAAAAAATAAAAATCACGTATGCCGGAGCCAAGAGACCTTTGTTATCTATCAAATTGAATGGCAGCCTGCCCACTGAGGAATCTATTACTGAACTGCGGGGCGACCGCGAGCCTATAGGTTTTGCCTCGATTACCGAAAGGACTTATCAAAATCAAGAATTGATTGTCGATAAAGGTACGGTTATTTATTTGGCAAGTGATGGTTTTGCCGACCAAGCCAACCCACAAAACAAACGCTTGGGTAGCCCCAAACTCAAGGAAGTACTGCTTTCCAACTCTATCAAAGACCTCAAAGAACAAAAACAAACCCTAGAACAGCTTCTCAAAGACCATCAGCAAAATGCCTCGCAACGCGATGACATTACGATTATGGGTATCAAAGTCTAGTGGATATGTCTGATTTTTTTGCTTTAGCCCTCGGATGTGATTTCGGTATGATGTAAGATACCCTCACCTGATGCTTAGTAAGTTGTGCCAACCACCCTGACCCACCCCTAGCCCCGCCTCGGAGGGGAATTAAATGCCAATTTCGGGTACTTAGCGTATGTATTACTCCACTCCTCGGAGGGGCTGGGGGTGGGCTAGTTTCGTCCGCTTACAGGCTTGTATGAAGACAAGTTTTAGCCAAAAATCGCCCGCATACGTACAATTTCTGGCATTAAAAGCGGTGAGGGCATCAGATAAACTTAAGAGCTAAATAATTTACATCATACTAAAATCACGCCCTTAGCCCTCTTTGGAATGAATAGTGAATAATGTAAAATGAATAATTTTGTAATTACCTGAAAACCCGCCAGAGGCGAGGCACGTCAATATGTTACCAGAAAATATTGTCCGCATTATTTTTTTCTTGTTCCTTTTGAAGTATTTATCTTTACTTTATCTAAAGCTTTGATAATCTTTGACTTTTGACAAATAAGAATGTAACCCAGCCTTTAGGCTGTGCCTCCCACAGCCTAAAGCTTGGGGTTACAATTTTATTAATCCTTGATAATCAGCAGTTTATAAACATTTTATCAAATATTGATTATATCCACATTTTATAACAAAAAAAACCGCGCTTCATCGAGGAGGCGCGGTTTTTTCAAATTCTTCAACCAGCTATGCATTAAGTTCTAATCTCTGTGCATAGTATAATCCAAACCAATGCCAAAACAATAACTAACTGATAATCAAGCATTTAGCATTTTTGACAGGCTCTATTCATTCCCTTTTTGGGAATTTTTGATTAAAAATGGGGAAATCTTATTATTTCTCCATCTAAAGATGGAGGCTATTGATATAGCACAAAATTTTGCCAAACAGTCTTTCATTCTTTGTAATTACGCTCACTCCTCAATTCTCACTCCTCTAACTTACTCATTTCCAAGCGATTAGCTTTTTCAACTCGGGCGGCAATCATAATACTCAATTCATACAAAACCACCAAAGGCGAAGCAATCAATAATTGACTGATAATATCGGGCGTAGGCGTGATGATGCCCACCAGAATCAAAATCAAAATAATGGAATGGCGGCGGTAGGTACGCATAAATTTGGGAGTCAATATCCCAATTTTGGCTAAGAAAAACACCAAAACCGGCAATTGAAACATCAAAGCACAAGCCAAAACCAAGGTAGTAAGCAAGGATACATAATTGACAATGTTGATGTCGTTATTGACTTCGGTAGGGTCGATTTGAAAATTTGCCAAAAAATTGATAGACAAAGGAGCGACCAAAAAATAACCAAACAAAACCCCCAACATAAACAAAATACTCACATAAAAAACTGCTCCCTGTGCCGCTTTTTGCTCTTTGCGATACAAACCGGGTTTGATAAATCGCCATATTTCCCAAAAAATATACGGAAACGCCAATATCAAGCCCATTACCAAACACGCCGAAATATACATCATAAATTGCCCGGTAAGAGCCGTACTCTGGATTTTGAAATTGACAGTTTGCACACACAAACCGTCGATTTGTAGCCATTTACCCAAACTGCAAAGTTGGCGGTAAGTCCAAAAATCAGGTTTTTTGGGGGCAAATATAATATTTTGAAAAATCCATTTACCAAAATAAAAGGCAACCATTGTCAACAAAGTAACCGCAATCAAAGCCCTTATTAAATGCCAGCGCAAAATCTCTAAATGGTCGAGAAACGACATTTCGCTTTCTTGCAAGTCTTTTTCGTGCATTTTATCCAATTCTTCGTTGGTGAGTTGGTCAAGTGGCATCTTGTATTGATGATTATTTTATGATTAATATAATTTACAAATACCTGATAATCAAGGATTTATAATAAAAAAATATTTGACTCAAGTATCTATTGTTTTTACTTAAGCAACAAAATTAGGAATTTTTATGCACTACAGAAATTTAATTTTCAATTACATTTACTAAATTGCTCAATTGAATCAAAGATGGTGAAGCCCCCTAGCCCCCGAAAGGGGAAATTTAAAAACAATTGCTTGATTTGGTAATTTGGAGATTTGGAGATTTTTAGTAACCCAATGACTAATGACCCAATGGCTTAACCACCAAAACTCAGAACTAGAAACAAGAAATTCGGAACTAGAAACAAGAAACTCAGAACTAGAAACAAGAAACTCAGAACTAGAAACAAGAAACTCGGAACTAGAAACAAGAAACTCGGAACTAGAAACAAGAAACTCAGAACTAGAAACCAGAAACTCGGAACTAGAAACAAGAAACTCAGAACTAGAAACCAGAAACTCGGAACTAGAAACCAGAAACTCGGAACTAGAAACTCAATACTTGAAATATATGGCTAATGAAATGCAAAAATTTGCCACTTTTACCTCCCAAAAGTTGCAAGGCGCGGTAGTTCCGCAGACAATGCTCGAGAAATTTTACCACTGGGAAAGCGTACGCCCGCAAAGCGTATTTATGCGCCAGCCCATCAATGGAACTTACCGAGATTATACTTGGTGGGAAGTAGGTCAGCAAGCCCGAAAGATGGTAACTGCCTTACAATCAATGGGTTTGCCCCAAGGCACAAATATTGGGATTGTTTCCAAAAACTGCGCGCATTGGATTATGGCCGACTTGGCAATCCAAATGGCGGGTTATGTTTCCGTGCCTTTTTATCCGAGCTTGGTTGCCGAACAATTGAATTTGGTTTTAAATCATAGCCAAACCAAAGTATTGTTTGTGGGCAAGCTAGATGTATGGCAAGGAATGAAAGCCGGAATCCCCGAATCGGTACGCTGTATTGCTTTTCCGCCCTACCCGGGCAACGACTCGGTAGAAGAACCCGGTTTTGACCGGTGGGACGATTTGATTGCCCAATACGAACCTTCTCAACGCAATTATGTACCGGATTTGCAAGACTTGGCAACGATTATTTATACCTCCGGCACTACCGGCAATCCCAAAGGAGTTATGAATAACTACTACAACTCCGCCGTGGGAATGGCAAAAGGTGCAAGTTATTTGGAAGTCAATTCGCCGGATTGCCGCTTTTTTTCTTATATGCCAATGTGCCATATTGCCGAGCGGGCTTTGGTCGAGGGCGGTTGTATTTATTCGGGAGGCACTATTTACTTTGCCGAGTCTTTGGATACTTTTGCCAAAAACCTCCAAGATTGCCAGCCTACGCATTTTTTGGCAGTCCCGCGCATCTGGACAAAATTTCAATTGGGAATTTTGAGCAAAATGTCGCAAAAAAAACTAAATAACTTCCTAAAAATTCCGATTTTGTCGGGCATAATCAAAAAGAAAATCCGCAAAGGGCTGGGCTTGAGCCAAGCCAAAGTGATTTTGACCGGAGCCGCGCCAATGCCCGCGAGCCTATTGGATTGGTACAAAAAACTGGGTATCAATATCCAAGAAGTGTATGGAATGACCGAAAACGGCGGAGCCTGTACCATTATGCCCAAATTAAGAAACAAAATAGGTACAGTAGGCAAACCTTATGACTATGTAAGCCTAAAAATTGACCCCACCAACGGCGAAGTATTGATGAAGTCGGACTTGATAATGCAAGGCTACTACCGCGAACCCGAAATGACTGCCGAAACCATTGATACCGAAGGCTGGCTACACACCGGCGATATGGGCGAAATAGATGCCGAAGGCTATCTCAAGCTCACCGGCAGAGTCAAAGAAATGTTCAAAACTGCCAAAGGAGAATATGTAGCCCCCGGTCCGATTGAATGGAAATTTGCCACCAACAATGATATAGAGCAAATAGCCGTTATGGGTAGTGGTTTGCCCCAGCCGGTAGCTTTGGTCGTATTGTCGGATATTGGCAAAGCCAAATCGCCCGCCGAAGTCAAAGCTGGATTATTGGCATCTTTGAAAATCATTAATCCCGAGCTGGTTCCTTACCAACGCCTGCACCAAATCATTGTTTGTCGGGAGGCTTGGACCGTTGACAACGGCTTGCTCACACCCACCCTCAAAACCAAACGCAATTTTTTGGAAAAAAAATACCAAACTTTGATGGAAGTTTCTTATGAAAAAAATGAGCAAGTAATTTTTGAATGAAATAAGTGTTGATTTGTTGGAATTACAGTCCAAACTTTAGCTGTTTAAAAACTCGCAATATGTTTGTTTCTAACTTCTTAAAAGTCAGGCATTTAGTCTGGTATTTTTTGTTTTTTGCCCTACTTTTTTCTACTCATTCAGTAGCGCAAGATGCTCGGCAAAAATATGAATTAGCCGGTCAATATCGGAGTCGGGGCGAATACTCCCTTGCCATTGCGCATTATACGGAGGCGATTCGTCTGAATCCGCCATTTGCGGAGGCTTATGCCGAGCGAGGCTATTGTTATTCGCGGCAAAAAGCTGACAAACAAGCCCTCAATGATTATGATCAAGCCATTGCTTTGGGATATGCCGATAAATTGGTGTATCTCAATCGCGGTTGGGCAAAGTATAATTTGGGGCAAACCGCCGCCGCCTGTCTTGATTGGCGAATGGCTGAACAATTGGGCTATCCCAATCTACAAGAAACTATCCAAAAATATTGTAATTAACAATAGTTCGTGGAGTTTCTAGTTGGGAGTTAAGTAACTGAAAATCAATCAATTAACTAAAATCTTGTAAATTTTATAAATACTTAATAATTCGCTAGAGACGAACATAGGGGCGCATTTCAAATTTACTACCTATCACCCTCTCCTTCGGAGAGGGCAGGGTGAGGCAAAAGAAATGCGTAAATTTAAAATGCGCCCGAACATAGTCAATTAGTTAATAAAAATAAGTATGTGTAACAAATTAATTGATATTATCATTTACTGTAAAATATTGATTATCAGTTGTTTAACAAAATTGAATATTATCAATCATACTACTATACAAATTTCAAATCGATAAATATAAATCATTGATAATCAACATTTTGCGTCTTTGCGTGAAAACATATTTTGTATAGTAGCATTATTATCAATTAAATTCTCCCTTGGGAACAAGAAAAAAATAATGCGTACAATATTTTTTAGTAACATATTGACGTGCCTCGCCTCTGGCGGGTTTTCAGGTAATTACAAAATTATTCATTTTACATTATTCATTCTTTGTACTTATTCACCTTAATTTAACGTGAATATTTTAAAACATATTAAAAAAGTACAAAAAATTAAATTTTTAAAAAAACAATCCAAAATCCCCCAAGCTGTCATCCTGCGTGGAACTCACAGGATGACTTACTTGGGTTATTTTTATTGATTCAATTTTTTCACTAACTAATTGGTTATCAGTATTTTATATATTTCTACAAAAATCATATTAAATATTTATTATATTATAGACTTTCGTAAAACCTTTTGCAAATTTGCCTAAAAAAAATACAAATATGAAACTGGATGAACCCGACTTATTAAAAGAATTTATAGCTGAAC
>JALONJ010000473.1 GCA_025455045.1 Microscillaceae bacterium
TTTGCTTGGTAATGTTCAGAATCACTGAAAAGCGAGAGCTTTTCAGAATTCAATGGAATTCCCAAAGGCAATTCCTGAAAAGTGGTGAAGATCCAAAAATTTAAAAATTCCTAAATTTGCAGGTTTGTCCAAAGCCATTGAATTAGATAAACTTTGGGGAGATTGAAAAACAATGAAATCAGAAATAAAATCACCACTTGATTACGTTGTTGAGAAGTGTAGATTTTTGACTCTTTGATAATCCATAAAAACCCTAGTAGGGCAGTCAAAATAGCCGGACTCATAATTCGATAATCGAATTTGTCAAAAGGCATCCAAAACCTGAGCAGTAAAATCATTAGGATATAATAAATGGCTATTCCCAGCAACCAAACCCCAAAGCTGAGAGTCGGCTGATTTCGTAACTCTTTGATAATCAAAGAACTACGAATCATAATCGGAAATAAACAGATGATTTGCACGAGGGCAGTAAGGCAAAAAATTAGAATTGCCCAATCATCGGCGTTAGTATGCCAATAATAGATCACAAAAAATAGATTGAATATACTGCGCCCAAAATACCCCCAAAACTCAAGATTACTTTCCAAACCCAAAACGACCCTCACTCCGCCGGTCAAGTAGCCGGTTTGCCAATAATTGTTGAACAAATAAAGACTGATGAGCAGGCTATTTGCTATCAAAACTAGGCTTAAATAAAAAGATTTTTTCTTTTGTTGATAAATATAAAAAAACACTGCCATTCCGCCCACCATTATCAAAAATATCAGCCCGGCGTATCGCAGCAAAAATAAAGCCGACAAGCAAAAAAATATTGCCCAATAAATAGCATAATTTGTAGGCTCACGAAGCCTTAAAAGATAAGTATAACGACTAAAAATGAGCAAAATAGCTAAAAACATTCCCTCTGACCAAGTGTAAGAATACACCTCAAGAAGCGGATAAGCGCAGAAAACCAAAGCCAAAAAAAACGCATTTTGCGGGTCTAAACGACGCAAAAAGCCAAAAACAACCGCCAAAGCAATAAAATTGACCAACTTAGCCGCCCAAAACAAGGAAAACACTCCACTCATTGCCGTCAAAGCAATCAAAAATGGATAGCCCAAGGGCCAAACTGCGCAAAAGATTAAATCTTCGGAGTCTGCCGAGGGATAGTTTTTGGGCATTAACGCGCCTTTGCCACTATAAATATTTTGGGCAACTTGTAAATAATGCCACGAATCGGGCGAAATATAATGCGTATCCTCCACCTCAATTCTGATGATGAGTACTATCATCAATGCTCCATACAAAAGTAAGAGGTGTATATCCGGCGAAATAAAATTACGCAAGCGTATTTTGAATGAATTGATTGACAAGAAAGTATAATTTTTTTGATTAATTGTTAGGTGGATAGAATTTTTGGAATCAAACAAAGTAACTCGTTGATTTTCAATTGATTAAAAAAAATAAGAGGTTTTTCACCACTTTTTTAGGAAAAGTATTTTTTCTGAAAAGCTCTCACTTTTCAGATTTTTTTTAGATTCCTAAAAAGTGGTAAAGAGCCAAAATCCATTTTGAAAATTCTAAAAAATTAAATATTCGTTTAAAATTTCTATAGTGGGAATTGCTACAAAAATCTTGATTTTTCTTTCATTTACCGCCAAACTGCCCAAAAATACCACCCAAGCCCTACAATAGTAATGCCCGGAATAATGAGATAAGGCATAGCTCCTGCCAAACTCAAAGGGGCAAAAGTTCCGTCAGGATTTACCTGCGGATGTCCGGGTAGGTTATCTTTCAAAACGGCATTTTGGGGGCGCAAAGGATTATAAAAAAGCATTTCTTCGCGCTCATCGGTCAATAGATGCACCAAATGAGTTTTGGCAATGGCTTCATATCTTTGCCCGTCTTGCGCTACAAATTCAAAAGTCATTTTCATCACCGTTTGTTCGTTGATGCGGGTATTGGTAGGCTCGGATTTGATGAGCCTGCCGCGAGCAATTTGCCCATTCTTAAGCAATTGCAAGGCTTTGATGGCAAAGACCGTATGACTTAGCACAAAAGCCAGCCCAATGATTGGAAATATCAAGACAAACAGTACAAAAATCGGAAAAGTACTTTGCGACAAACCTTCTATGCGCGAGTAGCTGGGTTTGCTTGCCAAATATTGAACTTTTACTTGGTCACCCGTATTGGGCAAACTGCCGGTTGTGTATGACGTTCCTTGCTGAATTTTGCCTTGTGAATCGGTAAATTGGTAATTGATGGCATATACTCGCCGCTTATTGACCGAGGAGTTGGTAGCCTCTACTCCGCTTACTGTACCTATGGCGGTGGGGCTATTGGCATCTAGGTAAAAACCACTAAAATCGGCATTACCCACAAAAACTATCACGAAAATCATCCCAAAACCAAAGAAAAACCAGCCCATTTGTGCTATCAAAGAGCCAAATAGCACCTTGAGCGATAGAGCCAGCGAAACCTCTCGAGAAGTACTATAGCCGTAGTTTTGATAATAATTGCCTGAATCTTGGTTGTAATCCATAATCTATTGTAGGTAATGATAATTGATTTTTTGCTAATCGCTTATCTCTTTTAACGGATTTATCGGTTTGATAGGCATTTTGCTTCATAAACTTTTTTTCTAAAAAGTTATCACTTTTCAGTGACTCTTCGCTTCACTCGAGATAACAAACCGCCCAATTAACCGATAATTCCATTTTTTAATTTATTCACATTAGACCCGCCAAAAAGATATGAAGAATCTTAAATGGCTGCTAATCAGTATTTTAGATTCTTCACAACTTCGTTCATCCATTGCCGAAAACTTTCGCTTTATCCATCAATGTTACGAATAACCAATATGCCAATCCATCGATTATCTCGATTTCAATTTTAGAAGTCTTCTACTTCGTTTTTTTGGCTTTGCTTACCTTGGCTTTGGCTTCGCTAGAAGCAGGTTCGGCGGCAGGTTCGGCTTCGGTGGCTTTTTTGGGAGCTTTTTTGGCTGGGGCAGGTTTGGCAAACATATCGCCACTTACAAACTCACCCCAAGTAAGGTTCATTTGTCCGTCTTGGTGGGCTTGGGCTTGGCGAATTGCCATATTAGCTGCCGCTTCTACAATCCAGTCAAAATTGGCTTGTCCTACCGAATGAATGTCCGCATCGGGAGCAGGGTTACAAAAATCGATGGCATAAGGTACACCATTGCGTACAGCAAACTCTACAGTGTTGAAATCATAGCCCAAAGCCTTGTTGAGTCGCAATACATACTCTTTGACAGTAGCCAAAAGTTTTTTGGCGGCATCGCCGGTAGCTTTGATTTGCGAATCGTAGCGTAAGTGGTGCGGATTGCGCGGCTCATAAGGCATAATGTGGACATCGCGGCGGTCGAGGCAATAGCAACGGAAATAATCATCAAATTGGATTTCCTCTTGCAAAAGCATAACCAATTGTCCGGTTTCGGGGTGCTTGCCATAAAAATCTTCCAAGTTATCAAGTTTATATACACTTTTCCAACCGCCGCCCGAGTGGGGTTTCATATAAGCCGGAAAACCCGGAACCGCCATCATTGCTTCCCAATCCAAGTTGAGATTGCGAAAAGAGTTTTCGTTGGTGTCGTCGGGGCGCGTATAAGAAGGCAACAAGACGGTTTTGGGTACAGGTACGCCCAGTTTTACGGCGAGGCAGTTGTTGAAAAACTTTTCATCGGCACTCCACCAAAAGGGATTGTTGATGACGGCTGTACCGCAAAGGGCGGCGTTTTTGAGCATTGCGCGATAAAAAGGAACATCTTGCGAGATACGGTCAATCAAAACGGCATAGTCTAGCGGTTCGCCTTGCTCAACTTTGGTAATAGAAGCCAACTCGGCTACTAAGGGGAGGTTATCTTTTTGGGCTTTCTCATTTACTCTATCCACAAAAGCTTGCGGAAAGGTATTTTCTTGTCCGAATAAAATTCCAATCTTTTTCAAAGTATTGCTATTTAAGGTGAAAAATTCAATTGTATTATCGGACAAAATTTCGAATTTTTAGTCTGATTTGCAAGTAATTAGCTGTTTTTTCAAGGCAAATAATTGGATTATGTACACGAGCATTTCAAAATTGCCTCCTCCAATCTAGTTTGGAATTACGGATTGTTGGTTATGAGTTAAATTGCGCTTAAAAGTGTTATAAATAGCTGTAAATCAATTATTTATAGTGCATTTATTGGTAAAATATCTTTCAAAAACAAAGCATCTAAACACCGAAAACACCAAGATAATACATTCCAAGCCCACCTAAACCTTTGGGCTTTTGGGTGTTTAGCTTAGCGCGAATATCTTGAGGTATTATCAACAATAGTTCGGACAGTTTCTAGTTTCTAGTTTCGAGTCATTTACTAAGTATCTGATAATCAGCTTTTACATAAAATACTTGAAATAACATCAGCAATTCCCACTATAGAATAATTAAATAAATGTTAAGATTTTAATTGTGTTTGCTAAAAAAAGTATTTATTCATAAGTCATTGATAATCAAGGTATTAACTGTATTTTCATTCAATTGCCCTTAGCGAAATACCTAGAATTTTGCCCGTCAAACCGTAAAAATTCATTATGAATCGAGTGAAGCGAGCGACTCAATGAATTTTCGGTTTGGCGGGCAAAATTCAGGTGCAATTTCGGTACAGGCTTGATTTTTTGTTTCTTTTTTATCAAGAA
>JALONJ010000474.1 GCA_025455045.1 Microscillaceae bacterium
CGCTAAGGGCAATTTAATGAAAAAATACAGTTAAAATGCTGATTATCAATTACTTATATATTTTGTTATTTTTATAAATATAAAAGTTAAAATATCAAAATTTTGTTCAATTATTTTACAGTGGGAATTGCTGTAAAGAACCAAATATTTTATACAACTATCTGATTATCAGACACTTAACAAATAACCCGAAACTAGAAACTGCTCGAACTATTGATTGTGATAAAATTTTTAAATTTCATTTCATTCAGCTTTGGCTTATTTTGAGAGCTACTTGATTGTGTGGCTCATATTGCAAAACGGTATGGGCAAACTGTAGGGCGAGTTGTTTGTCCAAAATGCCTTCTTTATAAAAACCCAAGGCGTATTCTTTGAGCGTCCAATCATCGGGGGTAAGCTCAATGGCTTGCAAAATATGATACAAACCGGCAGAATGACCCAGCATTATGTGGTCGAGCGATTCAGCAGCAAGGCAAGCGGCAACACGATGCCAAAAAGCCGAAGGCGACTTTTGGATAATATAATTGACAAAGGTATAAGTAAGCAAGCCGGTATGTTGCTCGGTAATTTGGTGCAAAACTCGGGTAATCTGCGCCAAACGAAAATTCTCGAGCAAAGTTTTTTCGGCTTCGCCAAAATTGAGATTTTTGAGATGTATGACCAAACTTTTGATTACTTCTTGTTCGGATTGAGGTTTGATATTTTGCATTGTAAAATAAAATTTGGAAATTAAGGGCTTTTAATTTATAAACATCTGATTATCAATGGATTGATTATTTGTCTAAGATAGAAGAATATATCTTTATCAAGGTAAGCATTTTTTAGCAAATAGAAAAAACTTTCATTACTTAATCTATATTTTGCGATGAACTCAGACCTCATATACCATATCAGCACCAGCCGCGACTGGGAAACCGCCCAAAAAACCGGCTATTATACCACCGATTCCTTATTGAGCGAAGGTTTTATTCACGCCTCAAACCAAGCGCAGGTGGCGCGTAGTGCCAATCTTTTTTTTAAAGGGCAAAGTAATTTATGGGTACTGCACATAGTGGTCAATCGCCTCACCGCCAAGCTGGTTTTTGAAAACACTACTGGCGGGAGCGAGTTGTTTCCGCACATTTACGGCACTATCAATTTAGATGCAGTGAGTCAAGTCAGTCAATTGATGCTTGATGAAAGTGGTAGTTTTGTTTTTTAAAAAAATTTTTTCCTCATTAGGCTTAAGGCGTGGGGTAGTTTTTGAATATTTATAAGTATCTGATTACCAAGTATTTATAAATATTTCATTTGACTTAAATAGACATATTTCCCGAGTTTTAATGGCTAATCTACTTTTACCAATTTGACATCAATATTGGGGCGCAGGTTGAGCAAACCCGAGGTGATGAGCGTATCACCCATTTGCAAACCGGTGATTACTTGTACGTTTTCATTGCCGCGTACTCCGGTCTCTACCTTGATAGGTACGGCTTTACCGGCTTGGTATTTATAGACTTTTTGCCCGCCCAACTCAGGAATCAAGGCACTGGTTGGAATTTGAATGGCTTTTTCAAATTGTTTCAAAATGATTTTGATATTGACAAAAGTCCCGGGCATCAATGATTTGTCAGTATTTTGAAATACGGCTTTGGCGGTTACAGTCCGCGTATTGAGGTTGATTTTGGGTTCTACGGCGTAGATTTGGGCTTCGTAGTTTTTTTCGTTGTTGTGGCTAATGATTACTCTTTGCCCTTTTTGGATTTGATTGGAGTATTTTTCGGGAATAGAAAACTCAGCTTTGAGCATATCCAAATTGACCAACCGCGCAATATTGGTTCCGGGATTGATGTAGCTCCCCTTGCTCACAGTGCGCAAACCGATGGTACCACTAAAAGGCGCGCGAATTTCAGTTTTGAAAATTCGGGCGTTCAATTCTTTGATTTCGGCTTTTACGGCATTCCATTCGGCAAGACTTGATTCGTATTCTTCTTGGCTTACGCCCCCTTTTTCGAGTAGTTTGCGTTGGCGATTTTCTTTATTTTCCAACAAACTGGCACGGTAGGTAAGTCGCTCGAGTTGGGCACTCAAGTCTGATGAGTTGAGCTTGACCAAAATACTGCCTTGCGCTACAGCACTGCCTTCGGTAAAATTGATAGCTTGAATCATACCTCCAACCTCGCTGGTAAGTGTTACTTCTTCGTTGGGTAGAATAGTACCGGTAACTTGGATTTGATCCACCAAACTGGTTTGGCTCACTATCAACGCCTTGACTAACGTTTCGGGTGCGCCCCCTTGCGGTTTGGCTTCTTTGGCGGCATTTTTGGGTGAGGCATTGGTATTTGAACCCAACCAGCCCATTTGGTAAGCCAGCAAAACTACTGCTACCAAACCGATTAAAATATAAGCTAATGTTTTTGTTTGTTTCTTATTCATAAGAGTTCAAAAAATACAAAGTAACAAGTGGTGAATAATGTAAAATGAATAGTTTTTTTAATCACTTGAAAATCCGCCAAAGGTGAGGTACGTCAATAGATTATCAAAAATATTGTACGCATTATTTTGTTATTGTTACTTAACTATTTGATAATCAATCAATTACTTTCAAATCAAATGCTTGCCATAGCCCAATCAAAGATTTAGCCCAAAAGTAGCAAACTATCTTTAATAAAAATATGATTGATGGCTATTTTGTTGGAGCTTGAGTTTGTTAAATATTTGTTAAGTAATTGATTTTCAATGAGTTATGATTTTTTTCAAATCTTAACTCAAAGTTTTTTTTAACACCAAGCAAAAAAGAAAATCCGCGCTCAAAATAAATTTGAAAATTCAAAAACTTAGCTTTTGCATAGGATAATTATCGGGGCAATTTTCGAGGCAAATCCCCCCCAAATTGATATAAAACTCATCTTTGCCTATCGAGACTCTGGCTTTACCCCCTTCAAAAGATTCGGCTCCATCAAACTGAAATCTCAATATTACATCGCCTCGTTCATTCAAATAACCATACCGCCGGTCTTTTTGGGCTAAAATCAAACCCTCGCTCAGGTTATCCAAATATTCATATTCATTTCTAATCACTATTTTTAAGTTTTGGTCCAACATACCAAAGCGTCTGTTTTGCTTAAAAATAGCCAAACTGTCCACAAAAGGCTCAATAGATTCAAAAACCAAGTCTTTGATCAAAGATGCCCCCCTCATAATGCCCCAGTACCCGTGTCCTTTTACCCGTATAGCCTTATACCCCAAGCCTAGTTCCAAAGTTTCCACCTTATTTTGGTTATTGGGATTGGCACGATACGCCTCAACAATTGCTAAAGCCTTTTGATAGTCAATCGTTTCGGGGGCTTGATAACTAAAATCCAGCCAATCCATCCGATTACAAAAACTTACCAAAGATGCCAACAGAAAAAAGACAACTACTGTTCGGGCTATTATACTCGAATGTTCGTCAAACTTTCGTCCCAACTTGGCGGGTTGGTTATCGGCAGAAGGATTTGGCACGCCGGTTTGCCGAATCGGACTTTGGTAATTTTGGCTAATCGGCTCAAAATCAAGCAGTTGCTCACACCAATCTTGCGCCGAAGGGCGTGCGGTTGGTAGTTGATACCCTTGTGCAAATGCCCGCACAAATAGCATACGCACGGCAAATGGCAGGGCTTCAAAATTGGCGTGGGGGGGCGGAACTACCTGAATATCAGCACTTTTGTCGCCAAAAGGAAACAAACCGGCTTGAATTTTTTGCTCGTGAGAGTTCAACTGTTGGTACTCGGCTTTGCCGGTTACGGCAAACGGGTGCAAGCCAAACAAAACTTTGTAAAAAACCACCGCCAGCGAAAACCTGTCCCAAGTTTCGGGAATATAGTCTTTGCCAATGCTCAATTGCTTGATTTCTGCCGGGCTGTATTCGGGGCTAAGTTTGCGTGCCGGAAATATAACCTGCTCATTTTCAATGATTTGTATAGAGTCGGTATCAATCAATGATACTTGTCCATTGAGTTGGATTTTGAGATTTTCGGGTTTTAAATCCACCAATACATACTTGCCGCTTTGGTGGATTTGCCAGACCGCCGAAGCGATATTATAACATAACTTGGCGCGATTGCGAAAGCCTTGCACAGTTTCGCGGCTGTATTTGTCTGCCCAATCCCTAGAAAGTTTGTTCGAGATTTGCAAGCCGGTCAGGTAGGTCAAATCCACACTACTCACTGCTTGGAGCATCAAAAAACCCACAAATTCCCCGTTTTGATACACCAAATCGGCTACCCAAACCACCGAAAAGTCATTCAAAATAGGCGGGCGATTAGCCAACATATATTGGAGCTTGGCTTCTCGCTCCGGCGTGCGCTCGCGCGGGTGGTAGATTTTGACTACATAATCTTGGTATTTGTCGGGGCTAAGTATTGGATATACTTTGCCTTCGCCACCTTCACCCAAGGGTTCTTCGGCAATCTTAAGCAATTCGTGATGAGCAGTATTGACCGACAGCATAAAATTTAGGGAATATTTGTTGATAATTCAATTATGTAACGTAAATATTGGTTCTTTGCCCATTTTGAGGACGTGCTGACTTTATTCTAAGCCTCGACTCATTTACGCGGGTTTAAACGAATATTTAATTTTTTAGAATTTTTATAAATCGAATTTTATATAAAGCATTGATAATGAGGTACTTATTAGAAAGGTTTGTTACCTCCCTTT
>JALONJ010000067.1 GCA_025455045.1 Microscillaceae bacterium
CAAATTTAATTATTGAGCATTATCAATTACTACACCAATTAAAAATAATGATAGTTAAGTGATTGATTATCAGCACTTTAAAATTCTGTAGGGAGATTATCCTCGGTGGGGCTGGGGGTGGGCTAGTTTCGTCCGCCTAAAGGCTTGTATGAAGACAAGTTTTAGCCAAAAATCGCCCGCATAAGTACAATTCTTGGCATTAAAAGCGGTGAGAACCTCAGATAAACTTAAGAGCTAAATAATTTACATCATACTAAAATCACACCCATCTATAAAGGGAACAATCTAAATATCAAAATTTATCAGCCTTGCTAATATCCTGATTATTAATTGATTATCCAAGTAATATTTAAGAATCAAAAAGATTCAACTGCTGATTATCGGTAGGTTTTGAAAAACCTTTAATCGTTCTTCCGCCATATTTCCACGCATCTTCATTTTCTTTTTGGAGGTAGGCTTCAAAATTTTCGTTGGGTATAAAGTTCTCTTCTGCCTTTTGCGCCAGTTGGCTGAGTTTTTTGAGGGCAGTTTGTTTGTCATTTTCGCCAATTTTGGCTTTTTCAACGGCGGTTTGTAACGTTGCAATCGTTTCGTCATACACATAAGTCGGCACCGGAAAAGGTCGCCCGCCCTTGCTCCCGTGCGCAAAGGAAAATCTTGCCGGGTCGGAAAACCGCGAAGCAGTGCCGTGAATCACCTCACTCACCAAGGTTAAAGATTGTAAAGTTCGAGGACCCAAACCATTTAACAACAGTAAATCTTCAAATTTTTGTACCTCATTGGCTTGAGCTAACCACAAAATACTCCCCAAACGTTTCAAATCTACATCTTGGGCTTTTACTCCGTAATAATTTGGTAATTTTAGTTGAGGAATTTCTTTTAAAATCCGAGTGGGTTCTTCTTGAGCAATCGCTAAAATTCCTTTTTGGGTGCTAAGGGCTTGGGTAGCCACCAAGTTCAAAATTTCGCCTTGATTTTCGCCACAAATCGCCGTATGCGGTTCTTCGACAAATGACTTCACTTGTTCCGAATGCCAATGATAACGCCGAGCTTGGGCTGAATTAGTCTGCATACCTTGTTGAATCACAGCCCAATCGCCTTGGTTGCTCACCACAAAATTGTGCAAATAGATTTGAAACCCGTCTTGAATTGCCGTATTATCAACCTTAGCGGTCAATTTGCTACAATGCGCCAGATAATTGCCATCTAAACCGGTTTGATTGCCCAGATTCAGCAATTCAGTGGGAGTTTGCAAAGATTCTTTGCCTTTGCCCCCACAAACATAAATGCCCAAATCTTTGGCGTGGGGATTGATTGATTTTTTCAAAGCTCGCATTACGGCCGTGGTTACGCCCGAGGAGTTCCAATCCATTCCGATTACTGCCCCAAAGCTCTGAAACCAAAATGGGTCGGATAAGCGTTGCAAAAAGGCTTTTTGTCCATATTCCAAGATGATGGTTTCCACCATCGCCAAACTCAATTTGGTCATTCGCTCAAATAACCAAGCCGGAATACTGCCTCCCATCAAAGCCAAATCGGCCGAACCTGCGTGTTTCATCATCTTATTTTTTTTTGTTATAATCTTTCCAAGCCAACAAGTACCTCACTGCCAAGGACTTATGAGGATACCAAGCCTCAGCTACATTTAACATTTGCTTTTTTAACTTTGCGCCGGCAGTCAAGCCATAAACCCTCGTCATAATTTCTTTCAAATGAAAATCATCAGCCGGAAAAATATTGGGTCTTTGCAGGGTATAAAGCAAAATCATATCAATTGTCCACTGCCCTATGCCTTTGATGCCTCCGAGTTTGTCGGTTACTTCTGCATCACTTAGGCTATGCCAGTCAATGGTATTTTGTTGCCAAAAATCAAGGATTCGCCCCATTGTTTCGTATTTTGCCAAAGACAATTTGATGCCGGAAAGAGCTTTGTCTTCAAATACACCAAAGTTTGCCGGAGTCAGGGTAACTAAATCGGCTTTTTCAAGCAATTTTTTAAAGATTTTTTTGGTGCTTCGGTAGTGGATTTGTTGTTCAATAATGCAACTTATGAGGTCAAAAAACACATCATCGGTAGGCTCAATCTTAGGCTCGGGAATGATTTTTATGATTTCTGCCAATTGCTCATCATTGGTCAGCAATGCTTTTGCAGTCATTTTTTTGTCATTTGCGAAACAAACTTATTCAATTGTCAATAAAATAAATTGTTTAAACGAAATGTTTTAAAAATATAACAAATTATGTTTCTTTTTTTAACATTTAGTTTCAGGAAATTAGGCTTATCCAGCCAAATCGCAAGGTTTTGAAAAAACGCCGACTAAATGACAGGCAGTACAAAATCAAGCATTTATATACAATTGATTTAAAACAAAATTTTATCTAACAATCATTCAAACAAGTCGTTGATTGATAGTCCTCAAAAAAAATTAAAAATTAGCCAAAAGATAAATACATTTTGTAATCAAATTTTAATGATTAGATTGGTCTGACGATTCGTAATATTGCTATACAAATTTTAAAGGGTGCATTTCAAATTTACTACCTATAATCCTCTCCTTCGGAGAGGGCTGGGGTGAGGCAATAGAAACGCGTAAATTTGAAATGCGCCCATTTTAAACTAATTTTTATTCCTAATGCTTGGTTCTACTTTGACACTTTAAAAATGAGTCAGGAGATTTGAGCTACTTTTTAAGTTTTTTTAAAGTGTGTTTTGATTAAAATTGTATTTTTCTATGTTTTCTATGTTACTATGTGGTTCAAAAATTGAAAGTACCAAAATAGAATTAGTAACAAAAACAAAATAATGCGTACAATATTTTTTGATAAAATCTTGACGTGTTCTGGCAAAGGCGAATTTTCAAGTAATTAAAAAATTATTCACGCTACATTATTCACTATTCATTACCTAATTTCTAACTCCTTATTCTTTATATATTTACTCAAAATGACCAAAGATGTAATTATTGTCGGAGGCGGGCTTGCCGGATTAATCAACGCCATTCAACTGGCGCAAGCCGGTTTGGGCGTAAGTTTGATAGAAAAACAAGCCTACCCCTTTCATAGAGTCTGCGGAGAGTATATCTCCAACGAAACTTTGCCCTTTTTGCAGAGCTTGGGCATTGACCCATTCGACTGGGGAGCGGTAGCCCTGCACCAATTTCGCCTCACTTCGCCCCAAGGCAGTTATTTGGAAAGACCTCTGGGTTTGGGTGGTTTTGGTATCAGCCGTTATACTTTGGATAATTTTTTGGCGCAAAAAGCCCAAAGTTTGGGCGTAGAGATTTTGACCCAAACTCAAGTAATTGAGATACAAAACATTGATAATCAGCCATTTAGAAAAATAGTCAAAACCGAACAAACCAGCCGCCAAGCCCAAGTCGTGATTGGTGCGTATGGCAAACGTGCCAACCTAGACAACTTTCTCCAACGTAGTTTTTTTCGCCAACGCTCGCCGTACATGGGCGTAAAATACCACATTCGCCTGCCTAAGTTGGATTTATTGCCCCACCCCGCCGATTTGATTGCTTTGCATAACTTCAAAGACGGCTACTGTGGCATATCGCGCATAGAAGATGATAAATTTTGCCTCTGCTACCTCACTACTCGCCAAAACCTGAAGGACCAACACACCATCGAAAACTTGGAAAACAAGGTTTTGCGAAAAAACAAATACCTCAATGATATTTGGCAAAATGCCGAATTTGTCTTTGACAAACCCAAAGTCATCAATGAAGTATCTTTTGCCCCCAAACCCCCCATCGAGAATGGTATTTTGATGTGTGGCGATTCCGCCGGAATGATTGCTCCTTTGTGCGGCAACGGCATGGCAATGGCGATTCACAGTGCCAAAATATTGTCGGAGTTGCTCATTCGTTACTTTCAAAACCAACTCTCTGCCGACCAACTCACCCGCGAATACCAACAAAACTGGCAAAAACAGTTTGCCACTCGGCTCTGGCTGGGGCGCAATGTCCAAAAATGGTTTGGCAATCCTACCCTTACCGAGCTATTGGTATTGACCGCCAAAAACTTCCCCCCTTTGGCACGTTTTTTAATCAACAACTCCCACGGGCAAGTTTTTTGAGCTTGATTTTCGGCAAAGTTTGGGCGCGATTTCCGGCTTAATTTTTTTAAACTTGGGATATAAAAAAAACAACTACTTGATAATCAAGTAGTTATGAGATTTTTTTCAAAAACGAAAAAAATATTCCTCCAGAGATGGCAGGGTAAGGCAAAAGGAATGTGCAAATTTGAAACACTGCGTATCTAATCCTAAAAACTGCCAATATTGATTACTTTGGGGGCATTGATAAATTCGTGGTTTTCGGGAACAATAATCGAGACAGGGGCGGGCAACCCCAAATCTTTAGATTTTTTGTCTATCCAAATTTTATAAACTTTGCCTTTTACAGCACTTGCACCATAGCCCGTTCCGTTAGATTTTGCTACATTTACCCGCGTAATGCGTAGCGGTATCGCATAAAACTTGATATTGCCATAATCTTTTTTGAGTGAAAAAGCCTGAACATTATTGCGCAGGCTTTGCCCGTCTTCGTTTACCAAAGATCCCCCGGCAATTTTTACAAATTTTTCGGCACAATCTTCCAGACTTCCACTATTTGACAAAATATTTAGGTATTCTTCCAATATGGCTTTTACTTCTAGCGGCAATTTGTTGATTTCAATATCACCGGCTTTTGATTGGGCAAAGGTGGACGTTGAAATAATAAGTGATATAAAAATCGCCCAGCCTAACAAGTATTTTTTCATATAAAGAAAGTGCTTTTTTGTAAAATATTGATTATCAAGTATGTATGCGAATCAAGGGTTGAAAATATGATTTTTCTAATAAAAACACCCATAAATTTGTACTATTTTTATATCTTCCATCTAAAATTAACTGAATTTACTTTTTAAGACCCAAATGCTTCTTTTTTTGTATTTTTAGTACTTTTGAATAGTGCGCTTATCTTAGTTTTGTTATATTTTTCAAGATAATTTATAGGAAAAGTACAAATTTCAAGTCTTAATTGGCATTATGTATATTTTTTGAAATCTAAGTTTTAAAAATTGACTACAATCTACTAGGTTTCCAGCCAAGTCGACTTATGCATTTTCCAACGTATCCTTTTTTACAAATTTCTACCATTTAATCTAAATACCCAAATATAATACAAGCGATTGGTTATGTACGCCTTTGAAGAAACTTGTCCGCCTCTGGCGGATTATCAATTAATTATCTATTTTCTATCAAAATAAAAAAAACAGCAATTTTTGGTGCTTATTTTATAAACCATTGATTATCAGACATTTATATAACTCTCCAATTTCTAAGCCTGCCTTTGCAAAGATTCTTGATGAATCAACTCCAAAAAATTTTCCATAAAATTCTCACCCAAGCCCAAAACTCGGGCTTTTTCCAGTCGTTGCGCCCTTACCTCTGCCCAGCGTTGGGGTTGATGCGCCAAGATGCTTTGTTGCTTTTTGTACTCACCGATTTGTTCGGCTACCGTCATTCGACTAGCCAACAATTGCAGTATTTGGTCGTCTAGCGCGTCAATTTGTTTTCGCATCAGGTTCAATTCAGAGCTTGTTTGTCCTTTATCTGAGGGTCTTTTACCAAGCATTTTTTGGACAAGTAGCCACCATTGCGAAGTCCGAATTTGTAAAAGAGCTTTCATAAATAATGATAATTTTTGAGTTAATTTTTAGTTTTTTTGGCATAAAAAAAGCCCGACTTCCTTTGTTTCAGAAATCGGGCTATTGTTTATCTTAATGAATACAATATTCTACCTATCCGAAACCAAGTTTCTGATACGGTAATAAAAATAGAAATATGTATTTTGCATCAAATTCATATTGCGAAGATAAAAACTAAATCGGAATTTGCAAAAAATTATCACTTTTTTTTGCGCCCTCGCGCTAAACCTCCAAAAAAAAGCTTCCCGTTTGAGGAAGCCTTGATTTGAGATTAGTAGCTAATAATCTGGGTTAAAAAAAATCTTTTGCATTTCAAACTCAAAAAAAACACAATCAAATTGATTATCAATCAATTACAAAATATGGGCGCGATTTCCGGCTGTCGTGTATAGAGCCTCGCTTGGGCTTACCTAGCGAAGGGTTTGCAAACCCTTCGCTAGGTAAGCCCAAGCGAGGCTCTACCATACGGCTTCCATCCGGCGCGCAATTATTTTTATATAAAGCATTGATAATCAAATTATTACGAAAAATATAAATTAAAAAACGTAATCCCCTCCCCTATCCATTTTAATGAATTTTGACAATCTTTTGCAACAGCTTGCCTTTAGATGATATAATCTCCAAGAAATATTCGCTTGTAGGCAGACCTTGCAAGTTCAACTCCAGCCAATTTGCGCCCTCACTCACGCCACTTTGGTTCAGTACCGACCTTCCTAGTTTGTCTTTGACCATTATTTGATACTTATCTCCCTGTGGCAGCGAAAATTTCAAATTAATCCTTTCCGCAAACGGATTGGGGTATATGTTATCTATCTGTGCTTTACCATCGGTCAGGGTGATCGAAATTATTTTCAAATCCTGTTTAGAATCATCTATATTTACCACTTTGAGGCGATAATAATTGATACCATCGTGGGGTTCTCGGTCTAGCAAACGGTAAATATGATTGTTTTCACCACTTGTATTGCCGCGAGATTCCAGCCTTGCCAAAAACGCATAGTCTATGCCATTGTTACTTTTTTCCACTTCAAAAGCCTTGATGTTCAATTCAAAGCCGGTTTTCCATTCCAGCTCAACCTCCTCATTATCAGTAAGTTGTGCTGTAAAACTCAAAAGCGAAACCGGCAACGGATTACCAATATCGGTCAAAGACCCAAAGGTAAAAGGGCTAAAACTTGTATTTGCTATAGTTGCCAGCACACTCCCCGAAGGCAAAGAGCCGGCTTCCGAACCGCCCTTCGGCTCCCAAGCCACGCCATTGAAATGTGCTACCACCAAGTCATTCACTCCCAACAAATCAATCCCGCTAAAAACAGCATCTTCCCAATGCAATCTAACTCGAGCTTCGGTAGTGCCTGCGCCTCCACCGGTATTGCCTCTGTCCAAAATCCAATACTCTACCGTACTGATATTGTTCATACCAATAATATTTTGCCCAAAGGTTTGTTTTTGCGGAAAGTATTCGGCAGTAAAATAGTCATTCGGATTCGTATTATTCAAACTACTGATAGCAATGCGCGCCCAGCGTCCATTTTTACCTACCGGAAATGTAAATCCATCATCACCGATTTTTCGCAAAGGACCATTCACATAGCTCACAGCATTTCCGGCGGTTGCCAAAGCATTGTCTTGAATAATCAACAATCCGGCATTGCTGGTATAAATTAAACCACTTACCAAGGTTAGTACCCCATTAATTCTTACCGGCTGGCTCAAAGTGATGCGATTACCTGCGGTTTTTGCCATTTCCAAATTATGCAACGTGGGCGATACACTGCCATTGACCAATGTATTCAAATTGCCTTGAAATCTAAATAATCCCAAAGTATGATTAAGTGCAAAATCATTGGTGAAGTTACCACTCAATTCTAAAGTTGAGTTGGCATTGGTAGCATTGAAAACTTGTTGATTACTAAAATTGCCAAGTACTTGTACCAAATTGCTGTAAGTCAAAGTGCCTTGGTTGGTCAAATTACCTTTCACGTGCAAAATATTGTCATTAACCAATGTTCCATTGGCTTGAATCGTGGCATTTTGTTCAACTATCAATGAACCCGCGTGATTAATATTCAACACCCCATTGGCTTGAATGGTAATATTGCGCGCACGCGGTCCGGTAGAGCTAATCAAAGGCGCATTAGGCAGAGCAGTCGTGTTTGGAATAATTACATCAATATTTTGGGTCGGAATGGTAAAATCAGTCCAATTGGCACAATTAAACCAATCATTATCACTTGCACCTGTCCAAGTAACACTGGTTACTCCCGATACCACGCCATTATTTCCTACGGTTATTTGTACATCATCAAAAATATCACTTCCACAATCACCTTCCAAACTCAAATTGCGCCAACGAAAAACATAAACCGAACTGGCAGTCAAGCCGGTTACCAATGAAACTGGATCATTAGGATCAACTATCGTAACGCCATTTGGTCCTGATACTTTAGACCATACTCCGTCAAAGGGTGAGTCCAAAGCTGTAGCCGAAAGGTTAATGTCGCCCGGACTGCATATTGTTTGGTCGGGTCCGGCAATTGCTTTGACTGTAGCTATCGAGAACACGCCCATATTTCTTACGCCGGTAGTAGTTCGGCGGGTGTTGGGCGGTCCCAAAGCCGGTCCATAAGGCTGGGTACAAGCCCAACGATTCGTCCCATTGTTGAATCTTACTACACTCACAGTATTGCGGTCAAAATTAGGCAATTCGTCCGAAGGAGCAGTAGAATTCCATTGCAAAGTAAGGTCGCAATTACTACCACCAGCTACTTGTTCGGTAATTACCCAAGTACGGCGTGTAAAATAGCTATTGATTTGCGCTCCGGTCGGGGCATAATCTCCGGCGGCATTGGCGTAACTCAAAAAGACATTGTCCAGTACCCGTACTCGATAATTATCGGTAACGCCTGCTGCATCTTGGCTAATGGTAGCCGGAGTATAGGTTACTTCATTGCCCACCGGAAACAATACATTGGTCGTAGTATTGGGTACTTGGCGATTGACCACTCCCGATTGATTGGCAATGATATAACTTTCCAAAGGATTAAGCACTGATACACTACTGGCATCAGTACTATTCAAAATATTGATGTTACCATTATTGAGGCGGATTTTGCCACGCGTCATCAGCAAATAGTTGGTAATTGTAAAATCTCGGTCAAATGATACTATAGAGGTAGCATCACCTTGTCTTACGTTCAACTCACGAAAAGTAATCAGGCGTGTAGTATTAGCTAATTGATTGCTAATTGACTGAGTACCAGTCCCATCCATAATTACCGAACCTGTGCCAACTCCCAAAGCCGGAGCAGGCGTGCCGGTTCCGCCAAAATCGAATCTTGCCCCAGTGCCACCAATTACCGTGATATTACCAGCAAAATAATTTAATCCGGCATAAGCGGGAATAATTCTGCCATTATTCGGAATTGAGAATACCACATCAGCATTAAACTCATCTCCTTTTTTAGCACCCAAGTAGGTGATACGATTGCTACTATTGGTAAATTTAGTAATGCCATTAAATACATTATCGCCCAAAGACTGGTCATCTACACCTCCACCGGCAGTTCTTTCAATATCAGCTTTGCCATTATAAACTGCCCCATTCAAAAACATTCTTTGGGATTTAAAATCCACATCTCCGGCAAAACTACTGCCCGGACCCACAAACATTCGTGTGTCATTTGTACCATTGGTAAGGTGCAAAGTAAGTGGATTGGTTGGGTTATAAACAAAGTTTTTGAGGTGTAAACGCCCACTTATCCACGGAGTAGTTGCATCTATACTCATTCCGCCGGTGCTGGCAATGGTTACGGTACCGGTATGTGTTGGGTCGGTAGAGTTACCCCCAAAAAAATAAGTTGAGTTTACGCGCGGTTGTAGTATTACATTACCTTCAAAAGTTACATTGCCTTTTTCACCTACGATAATACTTCCCGCAGAAGCATTGTTTTCAATAATTACTTGATTTTTGAAAACTGCACTGCTACCGGTTTGGCGAGCTACATAAAAAAGACAGCCGGTAGCTCCACCGTTGCGCAAAGTAACCTGATTATTAAACAAATTATCTACACTATTATGGGCAATATTCATCCGGCTATTTGTACCATTGTTATAAAACACCACTTCACCCATAAAAGTATCTTTATTCAAATCACCCCAAATCCAATTGCCCGTCCCTCTAAACTCAAGGGTAAGTTTTTTGTTAAATAAATTACCGCCACTATTTGCTGCCAAGCGAATACAAGTAATTGTGGCATCTTCATTAAAAATACTATTTAAAAAGCGCATTCGATTGGCTATAAGTTGAGTTATTCCATTGAAAGTAGTTTGTTTTTCTACGTACAAACTTGCGTCAGGGTGATAAGCCGACATATCAATCAACTGATTGGTTGCTCCTTCTTGAATAAAGCCTCCCAAATACAATTGTCCGCGACTAAAGGCTGTTACTTGAATAGTAAAACCACTACTCAAATACGTTTTGCCATTGCCGGTACTACCAAAAGCCACGGCGCGCGAGTTGAATGCCGGAAGATTAGCTAAATTGCTTACTTCCAAATTTCCATTGATTCGAGTTTGTCCATTATTACTCAATTCAATCCTTTGATTATTTTGATTAATCAAAGTCAAGCTACCATTGAAAGTTACATTGGCAAACTGACTATTGGCAATTTGCATTGCTGCGGTCGCCCGATTATTTAAGATAGTATTGCCATTAAAATTAGATATTCCATTTACATTAAAAGCCGCCGTATTGAGGGTAGTTACTGTAAGTGGATTAGTATTTACTTTGGTAAAGTTGCCTAACTCCAGTGTGCCTCTTTGTAGGTTAAAAGTGGGGTCACCCATCAGGGTTACAGTTCCGGGCTGGTTATCAAATCCGATATTGGTCAGTCCGGCTTGAATATGATTGACAAGCAAGTTTTGTTCAAATACGCAAGGTCCGTTCCGAGCCATCAAGATATTTCCTAAGCCGTTTTGTGTAATGGTTACATTCCCTTTAAAAGTAATTTGCGGATTAGTTCCAAAAGAATTGATATAATAAGCCTCAAAATTACTTCCTTGACTGGTATTGATAATGGTAGCCGTTTGTTCAAAAGTAGCAGTGGCATTGGTGGTATAAGCCAGCCAGAGCCGCCCTTTGACTCTAGCGTCAAAAGTAGTAGCCCCTTGAAATAAATTACCTGTAGTATTGTAAGCCACTGCCAAAACCCCTGTATTGTTGGAGGCGGCAATAGCGGCGGCTAGGGTGGCATTGAAGGCAACATTCAAAGTATTGAGTTGGGTATGCAAAGCATTGATTGCCTGATGAATCTGATTAGCGTATAAATTAGCTTGATTCATTGCGGCAATTCCGGCATTAGCCGCCGTTAAGTCATCAGTTGGAGTATTGTTGGCATCGGCAGCCGCAGTATTCAAGGCAGCCAAAGCGGCATCAAAAGTTGGAAAAAAACTATTTCCGGCATCTCGGATAGTCTGCAAAGCATTGTAAAGAGCCACCATTGCGCCCTCGTTATTCAAATAAGCCGGAGTGGTCAAAATAATTGGCAGTACGATGTCGGCATTGGCAACTGCAGCTTCCAAATTGCCCCGATTGGCATCCATTTGATTGGCAGTATTGACTGCACTTATTGTCGCATTGACTTGGTTTTGCTCGCTTGTTTCTTGGTCAGCGAGATTAGCCACACCGGCATTTTCATTGGCTATGGCATTGAGGGCATCTTGGGCGGGGTCGCCGGTATTGGTAGGCAGGTTATCCACCCGTGGGTAGTCCGGGAAGCCTTGTTTGCTACCAGTCCAAGTACCGCTACGTGGTACGTAATAAGGCGGCACTATAAAATCAACCGGTACGGCAAAACTCGTAAATGCGGTTGAATAAGTAGTTGGGTAATTGGTACGATAGGCAGTAGGGCGAGTAATAGGCGTAAGAGGGGTCAAATTATCCTCTGATACAAAAAATGCCGTAGTTTCAAAAACATCTGGTCCCGCAGTTGCTTCTCCCCAATACCATTTACTCCGTCCGTTATTGCTAATACGCGCAATACCTCGAAAGCGATTACCCCCACAATTGACCACCAAAGCCTCATTGATACAGTTATTGGTAATATTGATGGCATTGGTGGCTATACCACCAAAAACTGTAGTACGGATTTGCAAAGTCTGTTCACCTGACATCGTAAGATTGCCCGATAATATATTTCGATTCATCACGATATTTGCCAATACCGTAACATTGAGTAAATGAGTATGCGTATTTGCGCCAGCTATGTCTTGGGTCAGTTTATTGATTTGTAAAGTTCCCGAAGTATAACCTCCTGCACCTACCCGAATAGTTCGGCTCGCCGCTAAATTGACCGTACCGACATCACCCAAATCGTTGCCAATACTGATTGTACGAGTTCCGGTCGTTCCCCCATTACTTTCTACCAAAACGTTGTTATTAAAATTGGTAATGCCTTGCCGCGAACAACGAAACAACCAATCTACATTGCTATTGATATTTCTAATCGTAGTTACACCATCAAAAGTAACTTCATTGCCGGTATTATGGGCTACTAAAAAACCTAGGCTACCCGTTACATTGTTCGCTTCAAAGATAACAGCCCCACCAAAGGTGGCTTCATTGATTTGGGTTCTGCCGGTATTGGAAATGGTCATATTGGCAGTATTGAACTGGTTGTTGGTGGTATTGTTACCCAATATAATATTTCCGGCAGTACTGCTGGTTGTAAGATTTTGGGTAAAAACATCTTCACCACCACTGGCATTATTACCCCATTGCCAAGTACCTGTGCCGGTATGCTCAAACACGGCATTTGCTTCAAATCTATTGCCGCCGCAACTTGTAACCGAGCCATCGGTTTTGCGCAAAGTAGCCAATTGATGAAATATAATTTGTCGTATGGTAGAAGTACCTATATTAATACGCATATCACATTCTACGTTTACATTGACCGTAGCCATACCACGCCGCATATCTACCCTGCCACCGCTTACAATCAATTTGCCACCGGTAGCCGCATTACCAATTTCGCGGGTAACGGGTCGATTATGCGCCTGAACGACAAAATCGCCATCTACAGTTAGCGTAAACCCATTCAAATCAATCCTTGCTCCTACCGTAGAGTTGGTACCAAAGGCATTGTTGAAAGTCAATGAATTAATCGTTACATCATTGACTAATATTGGATAATTGCGCGCAAAATTGGCATTAGGAATAGTAACATTGGTAGTAGCCGTGGGGATACCACTTCCACTTGCCCAAGTCCAATTGGCGGCGGTATTCCAATCGGTGCTTACACTCCCATTCCAAGTCGCTTGAGCAAGCAATACCTGCCAAATACCCGATAAAATGAGAAAACAAGCAATTAAATTATATTTTAGCTTTATCAAATTCATAGATTTTATTATTTTGTGTATATGGACATTTTTGTCAAAATACCTAATTGTGTTTTAATTGTTTATACAAATACACAACCTCTTGATAATCAATGGTTTATGATTTTTAATAAATTTAAAGATTAAAAAGTTATTTTTTGTAAAAGTGAGATTAGTAACAATTTGGTCTATTTTAATCAAGTATGAAGAATGTTGATTAAATTTTGGGATAATTTTGACTCGAGAATTTTAAAACTTGATGCAAGATTATTTTCAAATTTATTACTTTTATAACCAAAAGGTAACTTTTGCCCAAAAAGATTGCTCAATTTTTTCGTTTGCCTGTCGGAATTTTTACATCAATGATTGTAAAACTTTGATTATCAGTCGCGCGCCGCTTCACAACCCAGCTTTTGCGTTTTTCGCTGGCTCTATTATCTTCTAAAACCTTGATTTTCAATGATTTATCTGCATCTTCGTGATGAGCAAAATGATGGTCAAAACTTTTCAAATCGGTAAAATGATGAATACTTACGGGTTGGTGATGATGGATTAAAGGTATCATTTTGACTCGTAAGGGGTGCAAAAAATCATAATTTTCAAGGTGAGTAACTACCAAATGCAAAGGAAAATAACCTTTTCGCTCAAAAGAAATGGTATCATTGAGGCTCACAAACAGTTTTACGCGCCCCAACACATCGGTACGCAAATGCCCGTCCCGATTGGGTTCATAACGTGAATGAACAATGACCGAATCCAAATCTTGCTCGGTTTCGCCATCAACGACTTGAAAAACAGCATCTTGCGCCATTGTTCTTATACTAATTATTACAAGAAAAACAAAGAAAATGTATTTTTTTTGCATAATGTCAGATTTTACCTCATTATTACGGAATTTAGGCTTGAAAGTTTTGCCGAAACTAATCCAAAAATGGTTTAAGAATCTCTCAATTGCATCATTAGGTTGATTTTGGTAGTCCTACCTCAAACAATGCGGTGAGTATCTACACGCCGGATTCAGCCCAAGGCATTTGACTCTCGATAAATTGGCAAAGCACAAAATCATAAAACATTGATAATCAATGGGTTATATATTATTTTTAATAAAAAATTAAAAAAATAAATATTTTTCCGAATATTACACTCAAAACAAACCTATTATAGTCTATGAACTTAGATTTGCTGATAGCCAATGTAACCAATCCGGCATTTCTGTTTTTTATTTTGGGGATAGTTGCCGTCAAACTCAAAAGCGACCTTGAAATTCCGCCTAGCTCGTCTAAATTTATCTCTTTGTATCTTTTATTCTCAATTGGTTTCAAAGGTGGGCAAGAGCTGACACATAGTACTTTTTCTTTGGAGATATTGTGGACTATTTTCTTTGGCATAGCCATCGCCTTTGTCGTGCCAATTTATACTTTTTTCATTCTCAAACGCAGATTGAGTGTAGAAAATTCGGGAGCAATCGCGGCGGCTTATGGCTCGGTAAGTGCTGTAACCTTTGTGAGTGCGGTATCTTTTTTAGAAATGCAAAAGATTGATTTTGGTGGTCACATGGTAGCAGTTATGGCATTGATGGAATCGCCCGCCATCATTGTTGGCGTAGTTTTGATTCGCTTGTTTGGTTCAAAGGAGGCTACTTCGGGCAAACTACGGCACATTGTTGCGCACTCGTTTACCAATGGCAGTGTATTGTTGATTTTGGGGAGTTTGGTGATAGGTATTTTATCCAATGCCCAACAAGCTGAAGGCATCAAACCCTTTACCACTGATATTTATAAAGGTTTTTTGGCGATTTTTCTGCTGGATATGGGGATAATCAGTGGTCGGAAACTAGATGATTTTTTCAAAATCGGTTGGTTTACTGCCTTATTTGCTGTTTTCATTCCTTTGTTAAACGGTTGTACGGTGGCACTACTCAGCGGAATGGTAGCAAGCGAAATCGGCAATCGTTTTTTGCTGGCTGTTTTAGCCGCCAGTGCTTCTTATATTGCGGTTCCGGCGGCACTCAAAATCGCCGTACCCAAGGCAAATCCGGGTATTTTTATCCCAATGACTTTGGCAATTACTTTTCCTTTCAACATTACATTTGGACTACCGATTTATTTTTTGATTATTACAATGTCTAATTAGCCCTTTGGACTGGATCGGTAGCCTAGCCCCTCTCCTATTTTCGGGAGTTTAAAGGCTAGTGATATGGAAGAAACAAAATTTAAAAACCTCATTATCAGGTAATTATGCTTAAAATAATGCGTCTGAACGGCGATAGTAGTTGGCTTATTCAATTGAATAACACCCGACTAATTCTAGACCCTTGGTTGGTGGGCGAACAGGTAGATGTGGCAAGCTGGTTTAATCGCCAAAGCCATCAAGATAAGTGCCTCACTATCAGAGATTTACCACCAATAGATGCCATTTTAATATCGCACCCATTTACAGACCACTGCCACGAGGCTACTTTAAAACAATTTTCGGCTGATACCCCCATTTTTGCCAGCCCAATGGCTTTTAAAATAATTCAGAAATGGCGTTATTTTACGCATTTACAAGTTTTAAATCCCAGCGCAAAAGTGCTTAAACCCTTGCTAATCAAGGATATAGAGATACATTTTTTTGCGGCAAACCATTGGTTAGATTTAACCCATCAAGCTTTATTTTTGCGAGCAAAAGCTAGTCAAAAAACCGTTTTTTATGCTCCACACGGCTATTGGGTAAAAGATTTAAAAAATAATCAATTGCTTGATAATCAAGCGATTGATTTGGTATTATGTACTTTTAGTTGGTATAAGTTGCCTTGGTATTTGGGCGGGGTAGTTAATTTTGGTGCGCACAATACGCTTCAATTGCTCAAGCAACTCCAAGCCAAATTTGCCTTAGCTACCCACGATGAGCATAAAATCGCCCGAGGTTTGGTAGCTCGACTCGCACAAACCGAATATACCAACAATCTTGATAAGCTATTGGCTGATAATCAGCTACTTACGCAAATACCCAAGCTGGAAATTGGGCAAGTGATTGAACTCTAAATTTTACTATTTGAAGATAGCATTTCAAATATTCACCTCACTGTGCTAGGCTTCCAGCCTAGCACGATATACTTGCACGTTTCCAACGTGCCTAGCAAGGGTGTAATTCAAGTTAAAAAATGTATAAGTAATTGGTTATCAATTAGTTACTATTCATTTGGGTATTTGTATTTAATTACAGAAATTTGTAAAAAAGCGCGTTTGGAAACGCGCATTAGGCTCGGCTAGGTTGGAAACCTAGCAGATGAGTTAATCGATCAATTACAAATAAAAATTCATAACTACTTGATAATCAAATAGTTATGAATTTTATTTTTAAAAATTCCAAAATTCTAAAATTTGAAAATTCAAAAATCCAATCAATTGCCAATCATCACAAAAGCTCCCCAGAAATAAGGCTCTTTGTATTTGGTTTTGAGTTGGACTTGGGCTTTTTTGAAAGCATCTACTTTGTTGCCAC
>JALONJ010000068.1 GCA_025455045.1 Microscillaceae bacterium
TCTACGAGGATCTTGAACGCTTGAAAAGAAGTTTGATAATTCCATCACAATATTTTATTTCGCAAAGATATTCCTTTTTTTTAGAAATTAACATTACTGAGGGCTAGGGTGAGGCAATAGAAACGCGTAAATTTGAAATGCACCCGATTAAATTAAGTTTAAATAAGTTTGTTTTTAAAAATTTTAAAATGTTATAAATCAAAAAAGCCGGAGTTAAAGTCCGGCTTTTTTATAACTATCTGATTATCAGGTAGTTATGATTTTATTTTAATTTAGGCGATTATTTGCCTACTTCTTCATAATCTACATCGGTTACATTGTCGGCATTGCCTCCAGCATTGTTGGCACTGCCATTGTTGCCGTCAAATCCTTCTGGCTGTCCGCCTCCGGCATTGGCATACATTTCTTGCGAAGCAACTTGCCAAGCATCATTCAAGGCTTTCATTGACAGTTCAATACCGGCAATATCTTGCGAGCTGTGGGCATTTTTCAAACTTGCCAAAGCCTCGCTGATTTTGCTACGATTGGCTTCGGTGAGCTTATCGCCAAACTCTGCCAATTGTTTTTCGGTTTGGAAAATCAAAGAATCGGCTTGGTTCAATTTTTCAATGCGTTCTTTGGCTACTTTGTCAGAATCGGCATTGGCGGCGGCATCGGCTTTCATGCGCTCAATGTCATCTTTGGATAGACCTGAGGAGGCTTCAATGCGAATTTTTTGTTCTTTGCCTGTGCCTTTATCTTTGGCAGATACATTCAAAATACCATTGGCATCTATGTCAAAAGTTACCTCAATTTGTGGTACACCTCTAGGTGCCGGGGGAATACCATCTAGGTTAAAGCGACCGATGGTTCGGTTGTCTTTTGCCATTGGGCGTTCACCTTGCAACACGTGTAGCTCAACCGAAGGTTGGCTATCGGCGGCGGTAGAGAAAGTCTCCGATTTTTTGGTCGGAATAGTGGTATTTGCATCAATCAGCTTGGTAAATACTCCCCCAAGAGTTTCAATACCCAACGAAAGCGGAGTTACGTCAAGCAACAATACATCTTTTACTTCGCCGGTCAATACCCCACCTTGAATCGCCGCCCCTACGGCTACCACTTCATCGGGATTTACACCTTTGGAAGGTTTTTTGCCAAAGAATTTTTCTACTTCTTCTTGAATACGAGGGATACGCGTTGAGCCACCCACCAAGATTACTTCATCAATATCAGCCGCCGAAAGTTTGGCATCTTGCAAGGCTTTGCGGCAAGGCTCAAGGGTTTTGCGAATCAAATCATCACACAATTGCTCAAACTTGGCTCGGCTCAATTGTTTTACCAAGTGCTGAGGAATGCCATTGATAGGCATAATGTAAGGCAAGTTGATGTCGGTGGTAGAGGCACTCGAAAGCTCAATTTTGGCTTTTTCGGCGGCATCTTTGAGGCGTTGCAAAGCCATAGGGTCTTGGCGAAGGTCAATGCCGTGTTCGCCTTTGAACTCATCAGCCAACCAAGCAATAATTCTTTCGTCAAAATTATCACCACCCAAGTGCACATCACCATTGGTCGATTTTACTTCAAACACGCCATCACCCAATTCAAGAATCGAAATATCAAAAGTACCGCCACCTAAGTCAAAAACGGCAATTTTCATATCTTTGTGGCGTTTGTCCAAGCCATAAGCCAGGGCGGCGGCGGTAGGCTCATTGATGATACGTTTTACTTCCAAACCGGCGATTTGCCCGGCTTCTTTGGTAGCCTGACGCTCGGCATCATTGAAATACGCCGGAACGGTAATCACCGCTTCGCTTACGGTTGTACCCAAATAATCTTCGGCAGTTTGCTTCATTTTTTGCAAAATCATTGCCGAAATTTCTTGTGGGGTATATAATCTATCGCCAATTCTTACGCGAGGGGTGTTGTTATTGCCTTGTTCTACTGAATAAGGCATATTTTTGATTTCATCACCTACATCGGCAAATTTTTTGCCCATAAATCGTTTGATCGAGGCAACAGTATTTTTGGGGTTGGTAATAGCTTGGCGTTTGGCTGGGTCGCCTACTTTGCGTTCGCCTTTGCCACCATCCAAAAAAGCCACTACCGAAGGAGTAGTGCGTCTGCCTTCACTGTTTGCAATTACTACCGGCTCGCTACCTTCCATCACAGCTACGCAAGAGTTGGTGGTGCCTAAGTCAATTCCAATAATTTTTCCCATTTTTATTTTATTGTTGAGTTCAGTATTAGTTATATTCGAATTAGATTTTAATTGAAAGTCTATTGAATTTCAATTAATTTTATCAACTGATATGCCAAGCCGGTAGTAAAAAAGAATGGCTGACAATTTGACAGGAATTGACTGATATGTAGGGGATAATGAAATGATTGAGAAAAAACATTGGCTTGTTTTGTCAGGCAAAACCCCGCCAAACTTTAGCAATGACATACAATTGACTGACAGGACTGAAGGATTGAAGGATTAAGGGATTAAAGGATTCGGGCAGTTTCTAGTTCCGAGTTTTTTGTTAAGTGCTTGATAATCCGCCAGAGGCGGACACGTTCCGCCAGAGGCGGATACGGTCAATTAATTACAAGAAATATTTAAAATAGCATAACTAGCTTACCGTGTCCGCCTTTAAAGGAACGTGTCCGCCTCTGGCGGATTATCAAGCACTTATAAAACTTACAAGATTTTTAGTTAATTGCTTGATTTTCAATTACTTAGCTCTCACCTAGCAATTCGGAACTAGAAACTCGGAACTAGAAACTCGGAACTAGAAACCCGGAACTAGAAACCCGGAACTAGAAACTCGGAACTAGAAACCCGGAACTAGAAACCCGAAACTAGAAACTCGGAACTAGAAACCCGGAACTAGAAACTCTATGAACTATTGAATTGAAATACTATACGAAAATTAATCTAGATTTGTAAATTATTGATAATCAAATAATGATAAAAAATATGCAAAAATATGCTTCTATCAATCGCCGGTGGTGGAAAGAGTCCATTATTTATCAAATCTATCCGCGCAGTTTTCAAGATAGCAACCAAGATGGAGTTGGCGATTTGCGGGGAATTATTCAAAGACTTGACTACTTGCGCGACTTGGGCGTAGATATTATTTGGTTGAGTCCGATTTTCAAATCACCCAATGATGACAATGGCTACGATGTAAGTGATTATGAGGATATTATGAATGAATTTGGCACAATGGCAGACTTTGATGAGTTGCTTGTCGAAATCAAAAAACGCCAAATGCGTCTGATATTGGATTTGGTTGCCAATCATTCGTCCGATGAACATCGTTGGTTTGTCGAAGCCAAAAAATCTAAAGACAATCCCTATCGTGATTATTATATTTGGCGACCCCAACTCCCTGATAATGAGGAGCTTCCCAATAATTGGGTTTCGTTTTTTGGCGGGGCGGCTTGGGAACTGGAGCCTGCTACCCAAGAATATTATTTGCATTTATTTACCAAAAAACAACCTGATTTGAACTGGGAAAATCCTGAAGTAAGGCAGGCGATTTACAAAACAATGAAATTTTGGCTCGATAAAGGCGTGGACGGCTGGCGAATGGATGTCATTCCTTTTATTTCCAAAAAACCCGGCTTACCGAGCTTTCCGGCGGATTTTGATGGTGATATTGGTAGATTTTATGCCAATGGACCACGTATGCACGAGTTTTTGCAAGAAATGTATCAAGAAGTACTGAGTCAATATGATGTAATGACCGTAGGCGAGGGCATTGGGCTAAGTCCTGAGACAGCCCCCGAAGTAGTAGATGAACGCCGCCAAGAATTGAGTATGATTTACCACTTTGACCACATGGCTTTGGATAGAAAAACCGACAATTTTTATCATTTGCGCCCCGAAGGATTTTCATTGATTGAATTTAAAGCGGTATTTGCTCGTTGGGACGCAGCTTTGGGCGATTATTGTTGGAATAGTATTTTGCTGGGCAATCACGATTTTCCGCGAATGGTATCACGATTTGGCAATGATGCGGATTTTCGGGTAGAATCGGCAAAATTGTTGGCTACTTTGCTGATGACTATGAAGGGTACACCCTACATTTATCAAGGCGATGAATTGGGAATGACCAATACCCTATTTCAAAATATTGAAGACTTTGATGATGTGCAAATTCGCAATTACTATCAAGAATGGCAAAAGACCGGACAAGACTCACAAACTTTCATTGCCCAAATGACCGGTATTGCCCGCGACCACGCCCGTACGCCTATGCAATGGAACAATTCAAGCAATGCCGGATTTACCGAAGGCACACCTTGGTTGGCTCTCAACCCCAACTACCCCAGTATCAATGCGCAACAAGCCCTGAGCAATCCTGATTCAATTTATTATTATTACCAAAAATTAATTGCTTTGCGTAAGCATAACCTTGCCTTGATTTATGGCAAATACACCGATATTGACCCTCAGCACCCACATATCTTTGCTTACACGCGAGTAGGTGATAAGGGCGAAGGTTTTTTAATAATTCTCAATTTTGGGGTAGATGTCATTCATTATCAAATACCTAATCATTTGAAAATCAGTCAATTAGTATTTTCCAATTACCCATTTATTGCCGAAAAGAACCCCCAAGTATTGCCCTTGCAAGCCTATGAAGCTCGGGTATATTCTTTGGGGTAGAGCTGTTGTGAAGATATTTATATCCAAAATTAATTGGTTTTGAACTTCGGCAAAGTTTTAAACTTTGCCGAAGTCGAGTAAAGTGGTTTTGCCAGCAAAACTATTTTTGATTAGGGTGCATTTCAAATTTGCCACCTATTACCCTCTCCTTCGGAGAGGGCAGGGTGAGGCAAAAGAAATGCGTAAATTTGAAATGCCCCCTTTTGATTACGATGCAGAATAAGTTTTCTACTTCTGAAAATTATTTTAATCACTTGATAATCAAGTATTAATGAAATTGTAACCCAGCCTTTAGCCTCCCACAGCCTAAAGGCTGGGTTATATGCTTATTTGTCAAAAGTCAAAGATAATCAATGTTTTAAACGGCGAAAATTATTTTTTAAAATGACAAAAAATCATATTTTTTTAAATTATTTGTAATAAATATCCGAACTTAGGGTATTTATATCAGTGAACTCGAGTTAATGAGAATAGTTCAAAAGCCTAAACCATTGATTATCAATGTTTTATATTAAAAAGAAATCAACATTCCAATTGTAAAAACCATACACGAGTGCAGTCAATCTCAGACGAAAATATAATGCTAAAAGTTTGCGAAGGGCAAATTGACAAGTTGGGCTTGTTATTCGAGCGTTACCATGTCAAATTGTATAACTTTTATCTGCGTTCTACAATGGACAAAGATTTGAGCCGCGACCTCACGCAAAATGTTTTTGAACGAATTTTGAAATATCGACACACTTACAAAGAAGGCGCAACGTTTAAGTCTTGGTTTTATCAGATTGCCCGCAATGTGCAAGTAGATTATTTCAAAAAACAAAAAATCAATACCGCCAATTTTGATGACGTAAATCACGAACGCAATTTGCGTTTTGCCAATGATGCCGAACCGGATTTGGAAAAAGAAGAACGCCTCAAAATGCTTCATCAGGCACTCAATCAATTGCCGCCCGACAAGCGCGAAATATTGGTAATGAGCCAGTTGGAAGAGCTGGAGTACAAAGAAATTGCCGAAATTTTTAAAATAACCGAAAATTTGGCAAGGGTGAAAGTCCATCGCGCCCTCAAATCATTAAAAGAGATTTTTCAAAAGTTTGTCCGATGATAAGATACGAAGATATAGAGCCATATTTGCTGGATTATTTGCAAGGCAAGGCAGAAGAAGCCACCGAATATCGGATTAAGGCATATTTGCAACAAAACCCTGATTTTCAGCACGAACTCGATGAGTTGGAAGAAACACTCAATTTTATCGCTCATTCGCCTCTAGCAGAGCCGGAACCGGCACTCAAGATGAATTTTTATGCTATGCTCAATGAGTATCAAACCCAATTGAACACCCCCAAACCTGCCTCAAAGTGGGAAAAAATGCGGGCTTTTTTACAGTCCAATTTGGGCAAACCAGCTTTGGCTTGGGCAGGAGTGGTTATTTTGTTGGTTTTTTCGGGTTATTGGGTGATTAATTCGTTGGATAATCAGGCGTTGGTTGGGCAAAACGAAATGACCTTGCAAAAAGAACCGCAGCCAAATATTCCAAAAACTGAATTGCAAACCACAGAACCCAATGCGCAAGAGAATGACCTCGTCCCTGAAAATAAGGCAAATGAGCAAAAATATACCGACAAAACTGAACCAAAAACTGACTTGGCAGTGGTTTCCGAGCCGATTTTGATGGAACGAAGCCACAGCAATCTCGATATACTCAGAGATGAGGTTATTGTCAATCGATCGTTTATTGCCAGTGGTGCGCCGGCGCGTTTGATTAGCCCAGAGCCTGCCAAACTCAACCCATCGACCCTAGACATACCCAATAGCTCCGGCATTTTGCTTGCCGATTTTACTATTCAAAAAACTGAAACTGATATTCGTTTGCAAACCATTCGAGAGCTGATTGATAAACCCAATGTCCCCGAAGCCGTCAGTCAATTGCTCAATATACTCAACACAGACCCTAGCCCCCACGTAAGAATGTTGGCAATAGAAGCTCTTGAGTATTATGCTGATAATGAGGAGGTTAGACAACAAGTACTGGCAGGCTTGAACAAACAAGATTCACCATATTTGCAGTTGGCTACCATTGATTGGATTGTAAAATATGACCTCAAAACGGCAACTCAATCTTTGAAAGATTTGTTGAATCAAAGCACTTTGAACCCTTTGGTACGCGAGCAAGCCGAGATTGCTTTAGAAAATATGTAAAAATTTTTGAATTTTTGAATTTTCAAATTTTTGGATTTAAAATATTTCCTTGTTCTAACGCGGGCGGTCGAGCCTGTGTGCGCAAATGAATTTAGATATAGGATAAATTTAGAATTTCTTGCCAATAAAGAATCTTTAAAATATCATAAGTATCTGATAATCAATGATTTATAGTTTTTTAATTTTCGAATTTTCTTGATTCCCAATGACTAATTTGAATGAATTTTTGCATAGGGAAATATAATTTTTGGCAATTAGGTAATGATTACAAAGTAAAGTAGTTAATTGATGTGTCTTGTTTTTGGCGGATTTATAAGTAATTAAAAAATTATTCACTCTACATTATTCATTACTTAATTCTTAATCATTTACAGCTCATCACTCAAAAAAATTTAAGCTAAATGAGAAAATGGATTTTAATATTATGGCTGGGCTTGAGCGGTCAATATTTATTGGCTCAACAACCCGACCTCGATAAAAATAACAAGATTGAATATACGCACAATAAAAACGAAGATGCTCCCAAAATCATTTGGCAAGCCCAACAATCGTTTGGCAATCCGACTATACCGGCTACTCTGCAAGTCGTTCATTATCAAGGAGATATAAATATCGAGGGCTATACTGGCAAAGAGGTAATGATGGAGGCTTGGTACAATCGGCAAGCAATGGGCGGGGAGATAAATGAGCAAATTTTTAAAGTATTGGAAAACAACAACCTGATGGCATTGCTGATAGACAGCAGTTTAGCCGAAAAAATCGGCAATATCCATCTAAAAATAAAAGTTCCCGAAAAAACTACCCTCAAAATTGTTGTCAAAAAAAGGGGCGATGTGCGCGTCCAAAATGTGAACCGACTGGTAGAAATTGACAACCGAGGAGGCGCAATTTTTTTGCAAGATTTGGGGGGCTGGGCAATTGCCCAAACCGAAAACGGCAAAATTGAAGCAAGTTTTAAAGAAATCGTTGCCAATCAACCGATGTCGTTTATGACACTCAACGGCGAAATTGACCTCAAGTTTCCTTCCGACCTTGCCGCCGATTTTAGAATAAGGTCGGCTAATGGGCTGATTAACAATGAGTTTGGCGAAATTGCCAAGTCGGATAGCTTGACCAATCTCAACTATATGAACAATACATCGCAAAGTGCTAATTTTTTTCGGAGCAATGACATCAATTTGCAAGAAAAGAACTTGCCACAAAAGCAAGCCGCCGCTCGTGGGGGCAATGACCAATTGCAATTCGAGCAAAAAACAAAAACCGGCACGGGCAACCCCAAAGCCAAAAATATGCAAGAACGAGCCGAAGAAAATGTAAAAAACACTACGCGCAATCGGCGAAGCTATACTTTATCACAAGTTTATGTAAGCAAAGCCCATATAGGCGGCGGCTTGATCTATATCTCGACTCGTACCGGCAAAGTAGAAATCCGAAAAACTATAAGCTCGAGAAACTTGATGGAAAGGGATTGAGATAGCAATAGTTTCAGCAATTCTTACTTTAGAAATTTTAAACTAATTTTTAGAATTTTTATGACTCTTTACGGGCGCATTTCAAATTTACTACCCATCACCCTCTCCTTCGGAGAGGGCAGGGTGAGGCAAAAGAAATGCGTAAATTTGAAATGCGCCCCTCTTTACCTATTTTCAGGAAAATTGTAAGGCAGGCTGTTTAGACTGCCCGCGTCAGTGAGTTGAGGCTGAGAATAAAGCTAGAATGTCCTCAAAATGGGTAAAGAACTCAGCAATTTCCACTATGGCACATCTAACTTATTGATTATCAAGGTATTAAAAATGTGGGTAACTAATTATTTTGGCTCTATCGTTAATTTGGTTAATTCATAGTAATTTTTCAAGATCATTTAAACCCTAAGGGTTTTTAAAACCCTTAGGGTTTGGCCTCAATCCCCAAAGTGTTTTACAATTTAATAAAATTTTTATAACTCATTGATAATCAAGCACTTACCCATAGTGGGAATTGCTGTAAAAAACCTGAGTTTTTATGTAACTGATTGATAATGAGGTGTTTATAAATCTGCTTTGGCTTGATAATGCTCAGAATCACTGAAAAATGAGAGGTTTTCAGATTTTTTGGCTTCCTACAAAAATACAAATAATAAATACTGTCTCCATAAACCATTGATTATCAATCTTTTAAAGATTCATAAATCTTCAATTGATTTGCCAAAATACTCGTAAAACCTTTTACATCTTCGCCACTCCAAGCATTATTCATTTCGCCATACGACCCAAATTTGGCTTGCATCATATCATAAGGCGATTCTATACCTTCTAATTCAAAACGATAAGGCAACAATTTGAGCATTACCTTGCCACTTACCCGCGCTTGCGTATCGGTCAAAAACTGCTCAATATTGCGCATTACGGGGTCAAGATACAAGGCTTCGTGAAGCATCATACCATACCAATTGGCGAGTTGTTCTTTCCAATACATTTGCCATTTGGTGAGTGTATGTTTCTCGAGCAAGTGATGGGCTTTGATGATGAGTAAGGCGGCTGGGGCTTCAAACCCTACGCGCCCTTTGATGCCAATGATGGTATCGCCTACGTGGGTGTCGCGCCCGATGGCATATTTTGCCCCCAATTCATTCAAAACTTGGATAGCTTCTATGGCATTGGTATATCTTTGGTCGTTGATGCCACAAATTTCACCTTTTTCAAAATGCAAGGTAATCAATTGATAATCAGAGGCTTGCAATTGACTGGGAAAAGCCGCCTCGGGTAGGGCTTGATGCGAGCTGAGGGTTTCTTTGCCGCCCACACTCGTTCCCCACAAACCCTTGTTAATAGAGTAAGCGGCTTTTTCCCAATTGCCCGCGATGCCGTTTTTTTGCAGAAATTCTATTTCGGCTTGGCGCGATAGTTTTTGGTCGCGGATAGGAGTGAGGATTTTTATTTCGGGAGCTAAGATTTGAAAAGCCAAGTCGAACCGTACTTGGTCGTTACCGGCTCCGGTACTGCCGTGGGCAATTGCCGAAGCTCCGATTTGGCGGGCGTATTCGGCAACCCCAATCGCCTGAAACATTCTTTCGGAGCTTACGGATAGCGGATAAGTATTATTTTTTAAAATATTGCCAAAAATGAGGTATTTGAGGCAATTTTCGTAGTATCGTTGGGTTTCGTGGAGTGTAATGTGCGAGGCTACTCCCAAATTTTGGGCTTTATCGGCAATTTCTTGCAATTCGGCAGCCGAAAAACCGCCGGTATTTACGAGCGCAGTATGTACTTCATAACCCAAGGTTTCGCGCAGATAAATGGCGCAATACGAAGTATCTAAACCGCCGCTAAAGGCTAAAACAACTTTAGGTTTTGTGGTCATCATTTTATTCAAATTGTTGATTGTTCAGGCATTTACAAAAAAATAAAAATACTCGGATTGTACTATTTTGTTCGGCGTTCCCAAAAACGAAGCTAGAAACTCGGAATCAGAAACTCGGAATCAGAAACTCGGAATCAGAAACTCGGAATCAGAAACTCGGAACCAGAAACTCGGAACCAGAAACTCGGAATCAGAAACTCGGAATCAGAAACTCGGAATCATAAACTCGGAATCATAAACTCGGAATCATAAACTCGGAATCAGAAACTCGGAATCATAAACTCGGAATCATAAACTCGGAATCAGAAACTCGGAACCAGAAACTCGGAACTATCAAACTACACAAACAAAGCCCGTATTTGGTCAAGACTTAACTCGGTAAAATCGGTAATGGCTAAATCCATTTTGCCTAGTTCTTCGGGGGTATGCGTTGTGAGTACTCCGGCTACTTTGCAACCTGCCGCTACCGCCGCCTGTACTCCTGAAATAGAGTCCTCGAATACCAAACACTGCGCCGGCGGCAAGTCAAGGGCTTGAGCAACTTTGAGATAAATTTCGGGATTGGGTTTGCCGTGTTCGACGTATGTTTCGTCCAAAATCACGGCAAACAAACCCGTCAGTTGGGTATGTTCCAAAACATAAGTTACGTTGGCAGGTGGGGCGGAAGTGCCGATTGCGCACGGAATTTGGGCTTGGCGCAGTGCCATAATAAAATTTTTGATACCGGCAAGCGGCGCAATAGTGGGTAGATACAGCTCTCGAAAAAGTTCTTCTTTCTCAAAAGCATAGGCTTGCAATTGTTCGGGGCTGAGTGAGCCAAACAAATTAGTAATCCACTCTTTGTTGGTGCGCCCATAGATGCGCGTACGAAGTTGCTCTTCGGTGAGGTCGAAGCCGTATTTGTGGCAGAACTGTTGAAGGGCGATTTTATGGACGGGGTTGCTATCAATAATCACCCCGTCCATATCAAAAATTACAGCAAATTTATTCACAATATCAATTTTTAGGTATCAAAAACGTTGCAGTTTACCAAGCGGTTTTTGGCGCGAAATTAGCAAAAACCTCAAAGGTAAAAGGGCTATTTTTTGATAAAAGTATGTTTTTAAAACCGTACTTAAAAAGTTTGGTATTTTAAAAATACAATTTTAGATTTTTTTGATACCAAATTCGCAATCTTCGGCAATATAAAGCAATTCTGGTTCGAGAATTACACACCGAAGAGCTTGAAATGCCATCAACAATGTGCTGAAACTGTACAATTAGGAGTTAATAATTGGGAATTAGGAATTATTTAATTACCTGATTTTCAATTGATTATGTTTTTAAAAATTTTACTTTATTTTGAATCTATTTCTATGGAAGTACAGACAAAGCTGAGAAAAATTATTTAAAAACAATCACAAGATTAAAAAACAATACAATTTTATTTCTGAAATAATAGGTGTTTTTTGTATCCTCATTGAGCCTAAAAAGCCTCCGTTGCTCAGGAAATCATCTGTTTGCGCATTTCGCGGCGGGTTTCAATTGCCCGTTGGAGCTTTTTTTTTCTAATACCCGAAAAATAATTTTTTAAATACGGGTAAGTCAATACCGCCCCCAAAATAATCAAAGTTCCCAGATAAAAGCCCGAAGTCATTTGCTCCTCTTTGCCAAAAATCAAAAACGCCAGCACAATCCCATACACCGGCTCAAGATTGACGGTAAGATTGACCGCAAAAGGAGTAAATTTTTTCATCAATTTTACGCCCATCGAGTAGGCATAAACCGTACATACCCCCGCCAAAATAAAAATATAAAATACATCTCGGCTAGTAGGCAAAAAGTTAATTCCTTGATTATCAGATAAATACAAGATGTGTAAAGGCAAAAATAACACCGTTCCTGCCCAAGCCCCAACCATTTCATAAAAAGTAATGGTATAATGGTCGTGGCGCATTACCAACTGCGAATTGATAACACTAAACACCGCCGCCAAAAAAGCCGAAGCAATTGCCATCAACAAAGCCAAACCGTGATTGAACTCAAAACGAAATATCAGATACAAACCGCCAATGACTACCAAGCCCAAGGCAATCTCGAACAATTTGATTTTTCGGCGATGAAAAATCGGCTCAATCATACTTGTCCAAAGAGTAGCGGTGGTCATACCAGCCAAACATACCGAAGCATTGAGCTTTGCCGCCCCAAAAAACAAAATCCAGTGCATAGCTATCAACATTCCGGTACCAATTATGACCCAAAAATCGCGTTTGCCTACGCGGAACGATTTTTTTTGCCCATATAAAACTCCTGCCAACAATACACTCGCCAGCAAAGTCCGATAAAACACCAACTCCAAAGCCGGAATCGAAATCAATTTTCCCAATATCGCCGTAAAACCCCAAATCAATACAATAAAATGCAGTTGCAAATAGTCTTTTAAGTTAGGCATCTAAATTTTAAAAAATAAATTAATAATATTAAAATCCTCATTATCAAATACTTAGCTATTCAATAGCTGTGTAGTTTGGTAAAAAAGCCAATTGTTTTTCAAAATTAACAATAGTTTTTCTTTTCGCATCATTTGGTTTGGTCGTAGTTGCTTTTGTAAAGTAAAAATACGCCAAATGCCGTATTGCTAAAACGTAGGAAAATCAATTTTTTTGGTAAAAAATCTATATTTATTCTCCTGATTATCAATGAATTATTTAAAAAAAATAGTTTTTTACCACTTTTTAGAAAAATTGTAACGTGGGCTATCTAGCCTGCGCACGCAAGCGGCTTTAGACCAATCTGAAACAAACCATTCCTTTCAAGGTGTCGGGAATCAGAATTTTAATATAACTAATTGATTATCAGGTACTTAGTAAATAACTCGGAACTAGAAACCAGAAACTCTCCGAACTATTGTAAGGAGTAACCTGTATAAGATTATAGACAACGACATAACTTATTGGAATAAAACATTATGGATTTTCAAAACTTATGAAGTTTTTATGGAGTCTTATTCTGATAAGTTATGTCGCAGTCTATAACGAAATTAAAAATACAGGTAGTATATAACTTGTTGATTATCAAATATTTATAAATTAAAACACAATTTAAAAAGAATAGAATGAGGTTTTTCAGCATTATTTTTTTATGCTTATGTGCAATTCATTTTTCTATTGCCCAAAACATTCCCCAAAACCCCAACAAAACGGATAAAAAAGGACTAAGGCAAGGCAATTGGACGATTTGCTATAATCAAGATTGGAATATCATAAGTGATTGTAAATCAGCCGTTTACTATCGATTGATTACTTACAAAAATGATAAGCCCGTTGGCAAAGTTCGAGATTATTATCTGTCTGGTAAAGTGCAAATGGAAGCCACTTTGACCCAAGACCGCCCGCAAGAAATTTTTGCGGGAAAAGCCACTTGGTATCACGAAAACGGGCAAATAGCCACCGAAGCAAATTATGTCAATGGGTTAAAAGTCGGACAAGAAAAGAGCTATTATCCCAATGGGCTTATGTTTAGTATTACTCATTACACTCAAGGGCAAAAACAGGGCAAAGAGCTTAAATTTGATGAATCGGGAAAACCCAATAACATAAACTATTATGAAAAAGATTCAACAGTTGCTTTACAAACCATTTGGGATAATGGAGTGGCGGCTTATGAGGCGAATAATTATGCGAGTGCCGATACGCTTTTTCAAGATATTTATGTGATGTTTCAAAATCGTTTTGGTAGTGAACATCCCAACTGTTCACAAGCTCTTTCTTATCTTTGGAATGCCCAAAATTTTTTAGGCAAACATCAATTAGCGGAAACTAATTTGGAAGAGATGATTCGAGTACAAGAGTTGCAAAAAAAACCCAAAGACTCTTTGCTCCGCGATTGGTTGTATAATGCCATTATTTTTTACCAAAAATTAGAAAAATATCAGCCCATTGAAAAACATTTAATTCGAATTGCCGAGATACAGAAAGATTTGACTGGCGAAAATAGCGAACAGTATTTGAATTATCGGCGCAACTTGGGTGAGTATTATCGCTATCAAAAAAGATATAATGAAGGGCAAAAAATATTGGCAGAAAATATAGCCTTCATAAAAAAACAATTTCCCCAACAACCCGAAAAATACAGTGCCGACCTCAGCTCTTTGGCTTATTTATATGAAGAAGCGCAAAAATACGACCTAGCTGAAAAGCTGTATCTTGAAGCCGCCTTAAACTTCCAAAGCAAAGGTGATACAACGGAAAAATATGCCAATACTTTAAAAAATTTAATAGGTTCTTATCAATCGCAAGATAAAAATATAGAGGCGATTCCTTGGGCAAAAACAATGTGCGAACTCCAAATCAAACGCAAGACTAAAATGAGTCAAGAATATGCTTTGGCTTTGCTGGATTTGCAACAATCTTTTCGGGAATTGCAGCAATTTGACCAAGCCGAACAAGTTCTGCAAGAACGATTACAAATTAATCGAAAATTATACACCGAAAAAAGCTATGAATATGCCAGTGCTTTATATGATTTAGCCCTCTTGAGAGATGAAGAGGGTAAATATGAAGAAGCCAAAAATTATGATTTGCAAGCCATTCAAACTATGAACGCTACTACAATTCCCAATGAACAAGAAACATTTAATCAACGGTATGCGGAGTTATGGGCGCATTTGGGCGAATTATACGCGCGCACCAAAGATGTAATCAATGCCGAAAAAGCCTTTCTTACCGCCAATGAATACCTAGCCTTATTAAAAAATAAAAATACTTTTACGGTAGCCACTATTTATGAAAGAATAGGCACTGCCCAAGCTCGGATTGATAATTACAGAGAAGCCGAAGATGCTTACAAAGAAGCTATCAAAATAACGGCAATCACTCACGGTACTACTCATCATAACTACATCCAAGCAGTTGCTAACCTTGCTACTTTGTATTCATTTAGCCAGCAAGCCCCCAAAGCGATTGAAATATTAGACGATTTGATGAAGAAATTAGTACAAGAAAACAAAACCGAAACCCTGACTTATACCCAATTGTTAAATTCTAAAGCCTTGGCATACAAGGCTTTAGGGCAAGATAGTGCGGTGATAGCTACTTATCAAGCGATTTTGGCTACTTATAAAAAAGTATATGGCGAACATAGTCCTAATTATCTAAATCAATTTGCCAACCTTATTCAAAATCAAATTACGGGTAATCATTTGCCTGAAGCGGAAGAAAATCTCAAAAAATTGGAAAAATTAGCTGCTGAAAACCAAATTAAACCCACCGACAAATTTTATTACAATACTCTTTTGGTTTTAAAAGGTTATTTGGCAAATGAGAAAAAAGACTACTCCAAAGCCATTGAATATGCCAAAGAAGAAAATGTCATTGGGCAGTTGTTAGGCAAACCCAAAGAAGGATTAGTGAGTTTGGCTTTAAATTATTTTATGAATCGACAAGCCAAAGAAGGGGCAACAGCCTATAAAACCTATATCGACTTTGTGATGAAGGATGTGCGCCAAGTATTTCCATATTTGTCTGATAATCAGAGGGTTAGCTTTTATTCTTCGGAGGTTCAATATCATTTGGATTTATATTATTTTATGGCTTTGGCTGAACCATTGAAATTGTATTATGGTGAAACCGACTCAGTGAAACTTAAAGCTAACAAGGTTGAAAGAAATAAAATCATTTATATCAAACACCCCAATAATGTAGATATATTTAATTATCAGTTGATTACCAAAGGTATTTTATTTGAATCCAGCCAAAAAATGCGACAAGCTATTTTGAATAGTGGTGATGCGGATTTAATCCGAAAATTCAATGCGTGGCAAGCCAAAAAAGAAGAAATGAACAAAATTTTTCAAAGCCCTGATTCTAAACAAAAAGAAGAAATGAAGGCTAAGATTAATTTGGAAATAGTAGGCATTGAAAAAGAGATGGCAATTAAGTCGAGTTTATTTACCCAAAAAAATAATTCTCGAGACTACACTTGGCAAGACGTGCAAAAAAAGCTTAAAAAAGGTGAAGCCCTCGTGGAAATATTGGCAGTGAATGCCGGACAAAAGCTTAATTCGGCAAAAAATAAATACAGCGATATGTATTTAGCCTTTGTCATCACGCCCGAAACCAAAGATTATCCGCTTTGTGTACGCATTGGTGAGGGTGATTCTTTAGAGAGGAAATATGTAAATTATTACCAAAATACTATCAAAGCCAAAAGAAATGATAAATATTCTTACCAGCAATACTGGAAAAAATTGGCGGATACCCTCAAAAATTATAAAAAAATCTATTTTGCCCCCGATGGAATTTACCATAAAGTAAATATCAATACTTTACAAAACCCCGAAACGGGCAAATATGTGCTTGAAGAAAAAGAAATTCAATTTATCAGTCAAGCCCGTGATTTTATCACGCAAAAAAATCCGATTTATCAAATTCCTAGCAGTTTTACCTTATTTGGGGCTCCCAATTACAACAATTTGCCTAAATCCGATACTTCGCCTAAAAAAACAAATTCAACTGCCCTAGACCGCAGTATTTTGACCACTCTGCAACAAGATACCACGCAACGTTTTTTGCAAGGCAATCAAATTGCCGAATTGAAAGGTACGGAAATAGAAGTCAATAATTTGGAAAAAATTGCCCAAAAAGCCAAAATTCGAATCCAAAAATACTTGGGTGATGATGCCAATGAAGAAACTTTGAAAGGAATGGCTATGCCTTCGGTATTGCATATTGCTACGCACGGCTTTTTTATTCCCGAGCAAGTGGTTAGTCAAACTTCACAAGGCATTGATAATCAAAGAGATGGCTTTGCCAGATTTGATTCGGAAGCTTTAAAAAACCCCTTGCGAAGAAGCGGGCTTTTATTTGCTTATTGTAGTCAGGCTTTTGGTGATACTGAAGAAAAATTCAAACTCAATGAAGATGGAATTTTGACGGCTGAAGAAGTCCAAAACTTAGCTTTGGAACAAACCGAAATGGTAGTTTTATCCGCCTGTGAAACCGGCTTGGGTAAAGTCAAAAATGGTGAGGGTGTGTATGGTTTGCAGAGGGCTTTTCAAACTGCCGGCGCAAAATCAATCTTGATGTCTTTGTGGACAGTTTCGGATGAAGCTACTCAAGAATTAATGACCTTATTTTATGAAAATTGGATAACTAAGCAAATACCTAAGCGTCAGGCATTTATTGAGGCGCAAAAGCAATTAAGAAATAAATTTCCCGAGCCTTATTATTGGGGGGCTTTTGTGATGGTGGGAGAATAATTGAAGCGTTGAGGGACTGAAGGACTGAGGGGTTGAATTTTTAAATATTTGTGTAACTAATTGATTATCAAGTATTTATATAAATTAATCTTTGCTTATAAAAACTATTTTTTAGATTCCGACTACTTAGTTTTACCTTTAAGAAAATAATTAAACAAAACTTAGCCAATCAAATGCAATACATTTACACCCTACTATTTTTACTAATTTGGGCTTGTTCACAAGCCCAACAAATTCCGATGAATCCTAATAAAACCGATTCTAAGGGTTTGCGTCAAGGCAAATGGACAATTCTATATGACAAAGATTGGAATGTGATCCAAGAATCAACCAATGCCCAATTTTATCGCCTCATTACTTATAAAAATGATAAACCCATGGGCAAAGTATATGATATGTATGCCAATGGCAAAATCCAAATGGAAACTACGCTACTAGCCGACCGCCCCCAAGATGTGATGAATGGGGAAACTATCTTTTATGATGAAGCCGAAAAAAAACAAAAAATCCAAATTTTTGAAAATGGGACTTTGATTGATGAAAATATTTATCGAGCAGATGGCACATTAATAATCGAGAAATGGCAATTTTTAGATTCTTTGGGAGCTATGTATCAAAAACAAAAGAATTTTGAACAAGCCTTTGAAATGCTCAATCGTGCCAAACTCAAAGCGGCTAAGGAATTTGGAAAGAAACACCAGAATTATGTCAAATCTCTCAAAAATTTGGGGGATTTGTATATTGATGTTAATAACTACTCGACGGCTGAAGCCCATTATTTAGAAGCTATTGACATTCAAAAACAAACCATTGGTGATAAGAATGCCGAATATGCCGGTACGCTACGAAAATTAGCCAATACTTATAACAATCTAGCGAAATTCACTAAATCCGAAGCCCTATTATTAGAAGCAATTGATATTTACACCAAAACAATCGGCAAAAATAATACGGATTACGCCAAAACCTTGCGCGGCTTGGCAGTAGTTTATTATCGAGTGGCAAATTATCCCAAGTCGGAGCAATATTTTCTAGAAGCCAAAACCATATCTGAAAAAGTTGATGGCAAAGAAAGTTTAGATTATAGTTATATTTTAGCCAGCTTGGGCAATTTGTATCGCTATACCGGCAGGTACGACCAAGCCGAGCCAATTATGCAGGAGGCTTTGATAATCTTAAAAAAATATAATGACTCTTTTTACTCTTCGGCACTCGGCAATCTAGGCTTACTTTACCAAGGCAAAGGCAATATTACGCGGGCAACTGATACTTTTTTGGAGGTTTTGGCTATCCAAAAAAAACAGTTAGGGACAAACCATCCAAATTATGCTCAAACCCTCCGAAGTTTAGCTTTTTTGTATCAGCAAGGAAGTAACTATGCCCAAGCCGAGTCTATGTATCGAGAATCTTTGAAAATTCAAAAAGCGATTTTTGGCGAGAAACACCCCAACTATCTCGAGACTTTGGATAATCTTGGTCTGTTGTATGAAAATATCGGGAATTACGCCGAAGCCGAAGCATTATATAAGCAGGCACTACAAGGTATCAGAGAAACTCTAGGCAATAAACACCCCAACTACGCCAATGTTTTGAATAAATTGGGTACCTTATACTTTCAAAAAAATGATAATTTAACGCAAGCCGAACCCCTATTGCTGGAAGCCATTGAGATTATCCGTACGCATTTTGGCGAAAATAGCACCGATTATGCCAATTATTTAAGCAATTTTGGGATTTTTTATTTGGAAATAGCCAATTATCAAAAAGCTGAAGAAATCCTTTTACAATCTTTAAGTATTTTACAAAAAAACCTCGGGGCTGACCATCTCTATTGCGCGCGCCTGATGAACATTCTAGGTAATTTGTACCAAATTATTGGTAAACCTCAAGCCGAAACTATGCTCAAACAGGCTGTGGTCATCAACCAAAAAGCCTATGGCGAAAAAAGCAATGAATATGCCTATTCTATCAGCAATCTAGGCGTTTATTATCAAGGAATGAAAGCCTTTGCTAAAGCTGATTCTTTGTTTAATCAAGCCTTAGCCATTCAAAAAGAAGTATTGGGTGAATCCAATACATCCTATTTAAAAACCTATTTTAATTTGGCTTCGGTCAATCAGGAGCTTCAAAATTATCCAAAGGCTGAATTGTTGGCTTTGGACAATTTAAAACGCTGGAAAGAAGTGGCAGGCACTTTGAAAGTCCAATACGAGGAATGTCTTAATCTGATGGGGCGTTTGTATTATATCAATTTTGAGTACAGCAAGGCAGTGCCTTATTATCAAGAATCGAGTCAAAAGCTGATGGATATTATCGAGCGGAATATCCCAATTATGTCCCAGAAAGAAAAACACCAATTCCTTATGAGCTTCAGCGAAAGGCTTGAAAAGTATATAACATTCACTTATGAGGCTTTGCAAAAGAATTTGAACTATATGGATTGGATTTATAACAATGCGCTCTTTAGCAAGGGACTGTTGCTCAATAATCAAAACAAAATTCGCAATCGGGTGCTGGCTTCCAAAGATACTGCCTTGCAAAATCTCTATCAAAACTGGCACACCAAACGAAACATTTTAGCCCAAATCTATCAAATGTCGATAGAGGAAAAAATCAGTAAAGGAATCAACGAAATTCAATTGGAAGAGGAAGTCAATCAAATCGAGAAAAAACTTTCCAATGCTTCTGAACTCTTTGCCCAAGCCAATGAGAAAAAACGCTATACTTGGCAAGATGTGCAAAAAAAACTTAAAAAGAATGAAGCTGCTATCGAGATAGTCCGTTTTCGCCCCAGAAGACAAACTCAATTCGAGTTTTCCGATACAGCCTACTATGCCGTGTTGATGATTACTCCACAAACCCAAAACAAACCCGAAGTGCTAGTTTTGACAAATGGTAATGAGTTGGAAGAAAAGCAATTAAAGATTTATCAAAATAGCATTAAATTTAAAAAAACGGATAAAACTTCTTATGCCAAATATTGGCAAAAAATTGCCGAAAAACTAAAAAGTAGCAAAATCAAGAAAGTTTATTGCTCGCCCGATGGAGTGTATAACCAAATCAACTTGAATACTTTACAAAACCCGCAAACCAATAAATATGTGAGCGAAGAGTTTGAAATTCAATTAGTTAGCAATACTAAAGACTTGATTACTCGCCAAAAAGGGCAGAAAACCAGAGCCGAAGGTGGAGTATTTATTGGCTATCCTAATTACAATGATGAACCCAAGTTGGATTCCCTCAAAAAAGATGATGAAAGAAGCCTTGTTTTGTCAAATAACATTCAATTAGATACTACGCAACGTTTTTTTGACGGTACAGTTGTTACCGAATTGCCTAATACCAAGATAGAAATAGAGAATATACAAGCAATTTTCCAAAAAAATCAAATTAAATCTCAAATCTTCCTTGCGCAATTGGCTACAGAAGAATTGGTTAAAAGCCTGAAAAACCCACAAATATTGCATATCGCTACGCACGGTTTTTTCTTGCAAGATGCTGACAATGAGGAGAATATAGATGAAAAAGACTCTAGAAGTATTAAAACTAATACGCAACTCGATAATGCCTTATTACGCTCTGGTTTGCTATTTGCCGGAGCTACCCAAGTACTCAAACGCAAAGCCGAAGATGGTATCTTGACGGCTTATGAAGCTATGAATCTGGATTTAGATGATACGGATTTGGTCGTGATGTCGGCTTGCGAAACCGGCTTAGGTGAAGTAAGCAATGGCGAAGGCGTTTATGGCTTGCAAAGAGCCTTTCAGGTTGCCGGAGCCAAAACCGTTTTAATGTCGCTTTGGACGGTTTCAGACGAAGCCACCAAAGACTTGATGACTTTGTTTTATGAAAATTGGATAACTAAAAACCAACCCAAACGCCAAGCTTTCAACAATGCCCAAAAAGAATTAAAAAAGAAATTTCCCGAGCCTTATTATTGGGGGGCTTTTGTGATGGTGGGAGAATAATTGAAGCGTTGAGGGACTGAAGGACTGAGGGGTTGAATTTTTAGATATTTACATAACTAATTGATTATCAGACACTTACATAATTTGCTATTTTTTTGTATATGCACAAAATTATTATTTTTTTACTATTCCTTTTTTGCCAATTGAGCCTTTTTGCCCAAAAAACGGTCAAATTACAAATTCAAAGGGGCAATACCGGCTACCCGAATATGGCTTGTTTTTCGCCGGATGGCAATTTTCTTTATACTTCGGGCATCAATGACCAAGAAACCCACCTGTGGGAAATCAAAACCGGACGCGAAATCAAGACTTTTCCGCAGACTTGGCTTTTTATGCAATTTAGCCGCGATGGTAAAAGGATTTTTGTATTGGAACAGGAGTCTATCTTTTCAATTTTTGATGCCCAAACCCATCAGCCCCTCAAAAAATATCAATTGGCAACCAGTAGCACCCAATTTGCCCTTACCCAAGACGAAAAAATGGTTTATTTCTACGGCAAATATCAATCAAATGCTTTTTCGGAATATATGTTTTGGGATGAAAAAAAACGGAAATACAATTTTGAAAAAGAATCTTTGAAATTATATACTCTTGATAATCAACGAGATACCTTAATTAAAACCAAAATTAAAAAATTTGAAGACCTCAAAAAAATCAAATTCTCCGGCGAGCAACTCGATTTAAGTTTTGGGATTAAAACCAAAAAACTCAACTCCGATGACCCCGAAAGTCAGGACATTGACGACAAAACCCAATTGGTGAATCGGATTTTTATTTCGCACGAGTTTTATGGTGATTTTCGCTCGGATTCTTTGAATATTCCTCCGGCAAATTACAATGATAAGCTGTATAAATTTTACCAAAGTGGGCAAAAAGTGATTTTGGTGCGTCTCGACCGCCGCCTTTTATTGTATGATATTGCCACCCAAAAAGTGGAACGCGAACTCTACGGACACAGTGCCGCCATTACGGCTTTGCAAGTAAGCCCTGATAATCAATTGCTTATGACTGCTTCGGAAGATGATAGCGTGAAAGTTTGGGACATCAAAAGCGGGCGAGTTTTGCGCCAATTGCACGGCTATGCCGCACCGATTAATGTGGTGAAATTTTCGCCCGATGGCAAAAAGCTGATTTCGGGTGGCGAAGACGGCTGGGTGCGCGTGTGGGACTTGGCAATGGGTAAAGTTACCATCAATATGATGCACCTCAACGGCATTATGGATATTGCTTTGCAACAAAAAGGCGAAATAATCGCCTCTTTGTCGGCTGACCGCACCATCAAAATTTGGGAGGCTAATTCGGGCAAAAACCTTCATACTTTTAAACGGTACATTCAAAAAATCAACTACGATTATCGGTTTGTCCCACGCTTGGCATTTGTACCCGAAACTTCTACCTTGATTCACTCGGCAGAATGGGATTATTTTACAGGTGGCTTTGGCGGCACGACCGTTTATGGTTCGCATCTGTCGGCTTGGGATACTCAAAAAGGCACTTTGCAACATTATACCAAGCTAATGGGTGAGTTTAGAAGCGGGATTTTTTCGGACCGCAACAATCAATATTGTGTATGGTCGAATATTTTGATAAATCACGAGCGTTTTGCAAATTTTTTCAAAGATGCCGAAGTAGAGGTTGAACAAAAACTCAAAATTTATCCTATGGATATGGATAGCAAGGGCGAGTTTATTTTGTTTCTCTCGAGCCAAATGGATATTGTTAATCAGTTTGTGCTTGCCAAACGCAATGCCAAAGGTGAGTATGTTTTACAAACAATGCTTCCTGATGAAGATGTAAGTCTTGCTGAAGCCGAAAACAACTTTGCGGTCTTGAGCAAAGACCTCCAAAAAATGTATTTGGCTCGCCGAGACGGCAAAATTATAATGTATCAAACTTTTGCCAACGAGCCTGCCCCAGTTGATAGAAAACAGCCTTATCTATTTAAAAAAATCGGAGAATGGCAAGCCCACAACAACGAAGTGAATTATTTAGATGTAAGCCCCGATGGCAAAACCCTAGCGAGTGCCGGCAGCGATGGTTTGATTAAATTATGGAATCTAAGTGATAATCAATTGATTGTCAGTTTATTACCTTTGCGCGATAGTGAATCATTTACCATTTTCACGCCCGAAAATTATTATTTGAGTAATAAAGATGCCACCAAAGTAATTCATTTTATTGATGATGAAGGCGGCGTATATTTATTTGACCAATTTGATGTGCAGTACAACCGCCCCGACAAAGTTTTGGAAAAAATCGGCGCATCTTCGCCCGAAATCATTGATACCTACCGCAAAGCCTACGAAAAACGCCTCAAAAAGCAAGGATTTAATTTAGATAATTTTGAAAAAGAACGCAGTTTTAATGTTCCCCAAATCAAACTACCTCAACTCAAAAACTATTACTCGGATACGCAAAATGCTGATTATCAGTTGTTTATAGAAGCAAAAGATAAACTGTATCGATTGGATAGATTGAATATTTGGGTCAATGGCGTACCCATTTTGGGTAGCAAAGGTATTGACCTCAAACCTCGCCAAACGCAAGAAATAGCCGAAAATTTTAATTTTAAACTTTCGGAGGGCTATAATTTGGTGGAAGTGGCGGTTTTGAATGAAAAAGGCGTAGAATCTCTCAAAGAGCAATTTGAAGTCAATTTAACTTCCCCCTCCGGGGGCAAGGGGGCTTTATTTCTCATCACCATCGGCGTATCCAAATACCAAAACCCGCAAATGAACCTGACTTATGCCCAAAAAGACGCGCAAGACATTGCCCAAGCCTTTGGTGGTAAAAAGGATTTATTTTCCCAAATTATTCATTTGCCTTTGTATAATGAAAACGCCAGCGAGGAGCAAATTCTCAATCTTAAAACTCGCCTTGCCGAAACCCGAGTTGATGATTATGTGATAGTTACCTTTTCAGGACACGGCTTGTTGGACGAGAAAAAAGATTATTATTTGGCAACTCACGCCGTCAATTTTACCAAACCCCAAGAAAAAGGCTTGGCTTATGACAAATTTGAAAGTATTTTGGACGGCATACCTGCTCGCCACAAAATTTTGTTGATTGATGCTTGTCATTCGGGTGAAGTGGACAAAGACGAAAATTTAAGTATCAATCAACGACAATTGAATGAACAAAGCAAATTTAAAGGAGTAATCAAAGCCCGAAATTTTAACTCGCAAGCCGAAAAAGACCAAAATAAAAATAAAACCAAGCCCGAAATTCAAAATAAAGAAGAAGAAAACATTGATTTGGATTTTGACATCGCTTCCGCAAAAATATCTTTACCCAACTCATTTGAGTTAATGCGAGAGTTGTTTACCGACTTGCGCCGCACCTCCGGCACTACGGTTATCTCGGCGGCGGGTGGGGCTGAGTTTGCCCTTGAGGGTACTGATTGGAACAACGGCGTATTTACCTATACCTTGCTTTCGGGTTTGAAGGAAATGCGTGCCGATGCCAATAAAGACGGTAAAATTACCCTTTCAGAAATCAAAAACTATGTCCAAAAAACCGTTCCCGAACTCACGGGCGGGCGGCAACAGCCCACCTCAAGAATCGAGAATTTAATCAATGATTTTAGGGTGTGGTGATTAATGCTAAGTAATTGATAATCAGAGGGTTATATTTTTATTATTGAAGTGATTTGTTGTATCTCAATAGTTTGGACAGTTTCTAAGCCCCCTGCCCCGGAGCTAATCTCCCTACAGAAAAAAAGTTGGGAAACGCTTGTATAAGTACAAATAAATACAGTATCAAATTTTACTTATTCATTTTAAGAATTTACCT
>JALONJ010000475.1 GCA_025455045.1 Microscillaceae bacterium
AGTTTATTTACAATCCGCATACACGAAGTACCATTTCAGGTCAGTATCTATGTCAATGCGCGTAGGGAGCGATTGCGCGCCAAACGTGATAACATAATTATCTGTAAAGTTCGAAACATCATACTTTGATTCATCACAAGTGTTATAATCATTGCAAGCACAATCATTATTGGGGCAACTATAGATGAACACTTCTACCTTAGTAATATTATTTTTATTCCGAATAATATCATTATCAAAATATCCTCTGGGAATACCTTTTATTTTAAATTTACTGTAGGGGCTATTTTGGGTGTCATAGGTAAATACAACTTTCACTTGAAGAGAGTAGGTATTATCAGGCAGTTTAAAAAAATCGCGTCTAGTAACCATATTGCCATTATAACTGAATGTGAAAGATTGATTGCCAGTAGAAGTTATGAGCGATAGTCTTTGCTGATTGTCATAAGTGAGATTATCGACTACGCTGGGCGCAATGGGCTGAGCGACATTGTTTTGCACAAATTGCGAAAAACGCTCAACTTTGCTCAGCAAACCATTGGTATAAGTATAGTTATGATAAAAATCCAAAGTAAATTGGATAGTACTCCCAGTGGGAATTGTAGTTCTTTTTCCCTCCATTTTGGTCAAAAAACCTTGATTATCGTAGGTATAATTTTGCACCGTAAAATCGCCATTTTGGGGGGTATTGCGGCTTTCGCTTTTGATAACCCGCCCTTGGTTATCATAAAAATATTTGTACGTAATGGGTAATTGCGAACTACCCACCCCAAAATTCAAAGAATCAGCTTTTAATCTACACTCGGCTAGTTCGCCTTGAGGGTCGGCATCATCTTGCTTACACGCCGAAAAAACGACTAATAAGCTGAATAGCAGGACTTGAAATACAAAATTGTAAGGAAATTTTTTCATAAACAGAATGATTTAAGATTTGAAATAATTATTGGCTAATTCATTGACCGTGTCTGCCTCTGGCTGATAATCAAGTTTTTAAAGGCGTTAATTTTTGTGTATTCAGTAATTGATGGTTTAGTACAAAGCATTGATAATCAGTGATTTATGCTATGAATAAAATCCTTAAGCTTGGTCTTTTGGATTTTCGCATCAAATGATGTTAATATTTTACTATTTTTTGAAATATCATATTTTGAGGAGTTTTTAAATAAAAAATGTAAGTGCCTGCTGATAATTGCTGAGTTATTTGATGAAGATTCAGATTAATCGTGGATAGTTTCCCTTTGGCTTCCCAAATTTTCAATCCATTTGAGTTATTAATTTGTAGATGTAGCCATTCATCGGCAAGTATATCGCCCTTTATATTGAGCTGATTTTGAGTAGGGTTTGGATAAAAGTAAATTTTATTAACACTATCCCCGCCCACAAAACGAGTGTGCGTAAATGAATATTTACCATCAAAATCCAATTGTTTGAGGCGATAATAAGCAGGTTTTGAATTATAAACTACAAATGAATAATGAAGTCTTGTATTTGAGTCACGTATTCTCTCAACATACCCAACTGCGGAAAAATCGTGGTTGTTTTCACTTTGTTCAACGACAAAACCCTGATTGTTATGCTCATAGCTGGTTTGCCAACTCAACAGTACTTTATCAGCCGAAGTTCGATGTGCATCAAAATATCTAAACTCAACTGGCAATGGGTTGGATGATGATACTGAAGATATAAATTGACTAAATGATTTGATAGCACTCGCGTCAAAAGTAATTTCTTTGGTGGCTTCATTGACTAAAATTCCCGCACCTATCTGTGCCCAGTCAGTCGCCAAATCATCAGTACTTCCTCGTTTGTATAATTTTAGATTGTTCGGATTATTAGCGTCATTTGCAGAAATAAAGTCGGTTTCAGGTAGTTTAAATTTTATAGTGTTTATATCCAAATTAGAGTTATTGCTACCAAAATTACGAATTATCCAATAATTTGAACTGGTTTCAGGGGTTTCCAAGACATTATTGACCGGCAAAGAATAAAGTTGAAAAATCACAATTTCACCATCAGGAGCTACCCCATTTGTAACAAAATCAATGGCTAAATTAGTAATACTATCATCAACTTCTAGTCCAACTATTCCTACTGCGCCTAGTTGCACAATTTTGCTCACTCCTTTTCCAACTGCCAAGTCAGAAATTACCCGCGTATTTTGAGCTGAAAGGGTACCATTATTGCCTTTAATTTTATCTACAGCTAATCCTGATGTTTCATTAAATTGCCAATAACCAATCAAACCATTTTCACTACCTGCTAGAGTCAAAGACATAAATTGCCGCACTTGTGCTTGATTAAGTTCAATATTCCAAATTTTCAATTCCTCTAAATAACCATCTAGTGATTCGCCTATCAACAATGGCTCACTATTCACGATATTTCCACTTAGATTATTCGAGTTAGTGGTTACTGATTGGTTAAAACCATCGACAAAAATCTTTACACCTGAAACATCCGAATTGCCATTGTAGGTAGCAACAATATGATGCCATCGCCCGTCATTGAAGGTTTGATTCGTAGTAATAGATAATGAATTACTGGTGGGCAGATGGTGGGTTAGTTTAAATACAATCTTTCCGGCAACAATTTCTAATAGATAGCCCAACTCGGTAGTTGGATTTACCTTTTTGAACAAACCACCATTGGCAGAAGTAGTTTTAAACCAAGTTTCAAGACTAAATGATTGAGTTACTTCAAATTGCAAATCAACGGCATTGCCTACCGCTACTTGATTGATGGTGCCGTTGCCAGCCAGCATATTGGCAGCAAAACCAATTGGGAGTTGGTAGATAACTCTACCCCCAAGTTGGATAGTTTTATTACTTGCCCCCATAGTACTAATGGTTAAAGCCGCTAATTTATTTCCCAATGATAAGCTTGACTTAAGCCGAACGTAAATTTGAGTAGGATTATTGATTAAGTTCCCGCTAGTTTGAGGAATATTCAGCGCATCAGACCAAACAAAGTTGTCCAGAGAAAGCTCCCAATCAGAACCAGAAACATTGACATTTACATCGCCAACAAGGTTTTTTGCCGTCAATTTAAAAGACAAATGATGAGATACTTGCGAAGCATCAGCTACAAAACCTGATAAACTTACCTGATCGGCTGCAAGAAATGGACTTTTGTTGAGTAATACCGAAATATAATCATAATTGCTATGCCCAGTAACTATATCAGGCAGGTTGTCATTGTCAAAATCGCCGACTGCAATATAATCGGGGTCAGCCTCTACACTAAAAAAAAGAGGCGAACCAAAAGTGCCGTTTCCATTGCCCAAATGCACAGATAATTGCGACATCCCAGCATATACAAAGGCTAAGTCTAAATTACCGTCCAAGTTAAAATCTCCATTGGCTAGGTCAGCTCCATTATTAGTTAAGCTGATAGATTGAAACGAGGTAAAACTTCCGCTTCCATTGCCGAAATGAATAGCCGCCTCCGCCGCCGTACTACTCAAAGTGATAATATCGAGATAATTATCCCTGTTATAATCACCCATTTACAAGGCAATAGGAGCATTGGTAGTAGTAAAATAAGTTGCTGCACTTAAACTGCCTAAACCGTTGCCAAGTAAAACGGCAATTTGAGAATTCCCAGAACTGATTGCGGCTATATCTACTCTACCGTCATAGTTAAAATCACCTGCTATTATTCTGGCATCAGGATTACCCAAAGAACTTACAGGATAATTAACAGGTGAACTAAAGCTACCTAGTCCGTTTCCCAACGCAATACTGATTTGATTATCAATAGCCCTAGCTAAATCGAGAAAATTATCTTGGTTAAAATCAGCCAAGAGAATATCCAAAGGAATGGCATTGGTGCTTGAATTAAATTGGGTGAAATTACCCAATCCGTCATTTAAATAGGTAAACGTATTAAAAAAAGGATTTGAGTTGGGTGCAGAGGCTACAATATCAACTCGGCTATCGGCATTTATATCTCCAAATATAACTCTATTGGGTGGTGAAAGAGTAAAAGTGGGCAAAAATCCCGCCACAAAGCCACCTACTCCATCACCTTGCATCAAACTAACTTCATAGTTTAAGCCCGAATTATTGCTCATAGCCATATCCAAATTGCCATCATAATTGAAGTCGGCTAATTCTATCCTGCCTGAGCGGCTGTCTTGCATTACAAAATGCTTCGTATAGGGAGAAAAATTTATTTGACCATAAACTAATTGATATTCGCCCAATATAAATCCTAGTATTCCGGCAATGCAACTAAGCCAATTAGGTTTCAGCCCAAGTTCAGCTACGATATTTAGATGTTTTTTCATAACATAAAGAGAATTGGTAAAATAGAAATTATCTGTATCTTACATTTAGATTTTGATAGCTTCTGAAATATAATTTTGGAGTTACAAGAAGTGTTTTTAGCAATATCATTTAAAACTGTCAGTAAATGCTTGATGCTAATGCAGTAATTGATAATCAAAGTCAATCATACTTTTTAATTATATAATCTCCTGATAATCAATCAGATAGCTAAGGGTTTTTAAATTGCTCGCCGATTTTAAAATTTAGAAATCATTGTTTTTTGAAGTTTATTTACAATCCGCATACACGAAGTACCATTTCAGGTCAGTATCTATGTCAATGCGCGTAGGGAGCGATTGCGCGCCAAACGTGA
>JALONJ010000476.1 GCA_025455045.1 Microscillaceae bacterium
TTTAGATTCTTCACTTCGTTCAGAATCACTGAAAAGCGAGAGCTTTTCAGAATTCAATGGAATTGCCGAAGGCAATTCCTGAAAAGTAGCGAAGATTCTATTTTTTATATAACTATTTGATAATCAATTATTTAACTCGGAACTAGAAACTCGGAACTAAATTTCAAACATTCTTTATTTTTTTATGGCAATGAAATACAAATTATTAGGCAGAAGCGGACTTCGAGTCTCAGAACTCAGTCTAGGTACAATGACTTTTGGGACTGAGTGGGGCTGGGGTTGTGATTTCGAGACCAGCAAACAAATTTTTGAAGCCTACGCCAATGCCGGAGGCAATTTTTTGGATACCGCCAACCGCTATACCGAAGGAACAAGCGAAAAATTTGTCGGTGAACTCATCAAACCCGATCGCGACCATTTTGTGGTTGCCACCAAATACACTTTATTTGACCGCAAAGGCGACCCCAATTTTGCCGGAAATCATCGCAAAAATATGATGCGTTCCGTTCACGAAAGCCTCAAACGCCTTGATACCGATTATATTGACCTTTTTTGGGTGCATATGTGGGATGCTACCACCCCCGTCGACGAAGTAATGCGAGGTTTAGACGATTTGGTAAGTTCGGGCAAGGTGCATTACATCGGTATTTCAGATACCCCAGCTTGGCTTGTATCCCAAGCCAATACCTTGGCTGACTTGCGGGGTTGGTCGCCTTTTGTGGCTTTGCAAATAGAATATAGCCTTATTCAACGCGCGCCTGAACGCGATTTGTTGCCTATGGCAAAGGCTCTCGATTTGGCAGTTACCCCTTGGGGAGCAATTGCCGGAGGGGCTTTATCGGGCAAATATCTCAAAAACGAAGCCGGACGAGTTCCCGAACATAGTATTCGCCGCAATGAGCGCAGTACAACCATTGCCGAAGCAGTGGTTAAAGTGGCGCAAGATTTGGGTATCACACCTACCCAAGTAGCTATCAATTGGGTACGTAGCCGTAATCAAGTAATGGTTCCTATCATTGGCGCGCGCAAGCTCGAGCAAATTCAAGACAGTTTGAAGTGCTTGGACTACAGCCTACCTGCCGAGGCTCTGGCACAACTTAACGAAGTCAGCAAAATTGAGCTGGGCTTTCCGCACGACTTTTTGGCTTCGGATGGGGTAAAAGATGTGGCTTTTGGCGGCACATTTGCCCAAATTGACAATCACCGTCAATTGTAAAAATTTGCAAGCGCGGGATTTAGAAATATAGCCTTTTATTTTGAATAAATAAGTAATTTTTCATAACTAATTGATAATCAATTAGTTATGAAAACTTTTGAATTCTTCACCAACTTTCAAGAAAAATGTAACGCAGGCTGCGTAGCCTACGCGCGTAAATGAGTTTAGGCTTAGAAGAAAGCGAGAATTTCCTGAAAATGGGTCAAGAATCTTACTTATTTTTTCAAAGCTTCCAAAATTTCAATTTTTGCCAACTCCCAATGTACCACATCTAATCCTTTGGGGCGACCTTCGCGCAACCAAATTTCATAGGCTTTGGCTTTGATTTGTTCGGTATTGTCCCAAAATTCGGTGCAGCGATGCTTGCCTTCATCATAAGGAATTGCGGCAAAAAAATCTTGCCTGCCTACAGTTTCCGAAGTAAAACGATAGCATTTTTCGCGCCAGGGGCAATCGCCGCCTAGGCATTTGGTCATATCATAAGCCATTTTGAAAATATTTAATGAATTGATATTCAACAAGTTACAAGTTTCACAAACAACGAAAATCATTCTAAAAATATTACAATATCTTGAAACAATATCATTATTTTTCTAAAACAAGTAGAGATTTCACGAAAACCCGCACTCAATAAAATCATAAATAGCTGATTATCAAGTGATTAACTCACCAGAGAATTTATTAAATAACAACTTTATTTGGCAATATCCATAATCTAAATCAAAAAAAAACTTTATCAATGATTTATTGGTTTTTGTTTAACACATATTTAACAGCCAAAATCCCCTATCGGGAGATTTTTTGACTTTTAGTTGTTTACTTTTGCAAAAGCATTGCTGCGGGATTCTTTAGGGCTTTTTTCGAATGTTGAATTTGTTTAATTGAACTGCTAACTTATTGAATATCAGTCAATTAGATTATAAAATAGGTTCTTCACCACTTTTCAGGAATTGCCGAAGGCAATTCCTGAAAAGTGGTGAAGAACCATAAAATAATTTGACATCGCTACTTACTTGCCTCACCTAGAATAGAATATTAAAAATTATGAAGATTGGTATTGTTTGTTATCCTACCTTTGGCGGTAGCGGCGTAGTAGCTACCGAATTGGGCAAAGCTCTTGCCCAAAAAGGGCATCAAGTCCATTTTATCACTTATACTCAGCCGGTTCGACTCAATTTTTTTAATGAAAATTTATTTTTTCATGCGGTTTATGTCGCCAACTATCCGCTTTTTCAGTACCCACCGTATGAGCTATCGCTCACCAGCAAAATTGTAGATGTAATCAAATACGAAAAACTCGATTTGTTGCACGTCCATTATGCCATTCCTCACGCTTCGGCGGCTTATATGGCAAAACAAATCTTACGCACACAAGGGATTGAAATTCCGGTTATCACTACTTTGCACGGCACAGATATTACGCTGGTGGGCAAAGACGCTTCGTTTGAGCCGGTGGTTACTTTTAGCATCAACGAGTCGGACGGTGTAAGCACGGTATCGCAAAGCCTCAAAGACGATACTTATCGACATTTTGCCATTAACAAAGATATTGAGGTGATTCCCAACTTCATTGATTTGGAAAGATTCAAAAAACTCGAGAAATCACATTTCAAAAAAGCCATTTGCCCCAATGATGAAAAAGTTTTGACGCATACCTCCAACTTTCGCAAAGTAAAACGTATCCAAGATGTATTGGCGGTCTTTGCCGAAGTACACAAGGTATTGCCCAGCAAATTGTTGTTGGTGGGCGATGGACCCGAAAGAATCAATATGGAAAAACTCGCCCGCGATATGGATATTGCCGATGATGTGCGGTTTTTGGGCAAATTGGACGCGGTAGAAGAAGTCTTGTCTATTTCTGATGTTTTCTTGATGCCTTCCGAAACCGAAAGTTTTGGATTGGCGGCTCTAGAAGCTATGGCTTGCGAAGTGCCGGTTATATCTTCCAATGCCGGCGGGATTCCCGAACTCAATGTTCACGGGTTTTCGGGTTTTATCAGTCAGGTTGGCGATATTGAAGATATGGTCAAAAATACCCTGCACATTCTACAATCCGAACACCTTAGTCAATTTAAAGCCAATGCACTGGCACGCGCCCGCGAGTTTGACCTGAGTGCAATTTTGCCGCGTTATGAGGCTTTTTATGAAAAAGTATTGGCGAGTCTTTTGGTTTGAATAAAACAGATTAAGGAATAAGTTTTTAAATAACTAATTGATTTTCAATGAGTTATGTTTTTGCTTTGATTCTTCCCCACTTTTCAAGAAAACTATAACCCAGGTGGGTGCATTTCAAATTTACGCGCTTCTATTGCCTCACCCTAACCCTCTCCAAAGGAGAGGGTTATAGGTAGTAAATTTGAAATGCACCCACGCAGGTTGTCTGACCTGCCCGTGTGAGTGAGTTTAGGTTTAGAATAAAGCTAGAGTTTCCTGAGAATGAGTAAAAAACTTTATTTTTTATTCCAAAAAACAAATAATTAAAAAAGTGTTGGCATTTATCCAAAAATTGCCGACACTTTTGTTGATTTTAACCGGCGGTCATTCCCCCATCTAGGGCGTATGCCTGCCCGGTAACAAAACTTGCATCATCGGAGCAGAGCCAAAGAATGGTCTTCACAATATCAATCGGTTGCCCATAGCGTTTCATTGGAATATTATTTTTTAAACGTTCTTCGTAGCTGGGGTCAAGGGCAAACATTTGGTCAAACAAAGGGGTGCGCGTAAATACGGGACAAATGGCATTGATGCGAATGTTTTTGCTGGCATATTCCAAAGCCGCCGATTTGGTCAAGCCCAGCACCGCGTGTTTGCTGGCACTATATACCGAGCTGTTTTTTAAACCGCGCAAACCGGCAATCGAAGATGTATTGATTATCACGCCCCCGCTTTCTTGCTTCAGCATTTGTTGGAGTTGCCATTGCATACAATAAAATACGCCATCAACATTGATTTTCATAACTTGCTGATAATCAGCCAATTGATAATCCGAAATGCGGGTAAACGGGCCGCCGATTCCGGCATTGTTGATCCCAAAATCAAGTCTGCCATAGGTTGCCAAGGTCTGCTCAATTGCTGACTTTACTTGCTCATAATCTGCTACATTGGTTTGGACAAAAATAGCTTCGCCGCCGTTTTTTTTAATTTCTTCCACCACTGCCAAGCCGTCTTTTTCATTGATGTCTGAAACTACCACGTTGGCTTTTGCCGCCGCAAATTGGAGGGCAGTTTCGCGCCCAATGCCCGATGAAGCTCCGGTGATAAAAGCAACTTTATCCGAAAATTGATAAGTAAGCATACGTTTAGTTTTAATTCGTTGATAGTAATTAACGTGAATATTTTAGTAACTATTTGATAATGAGCTAATTATGATGTAAAAATACGCTTTTTTTGACAAATCATCAATTATTTTAAAAATAAAA
>JALONJ010000069.1 GCA_025455045.1 Microscillaceae bacterium
TTATTTTTAAAATAATTGATGATTTGTCAAAAAAAGCGTATTTTTACATCATAATTAGCTCATTATCAAATAGTTACTAAAATATTCACGTTAATTTATCAAAAAAATTGCTTTTTTGGATTTCTCATATTAACTTAAATCAATGAATGAATCATACAACATTTGTGCTAGTTTTATAATTTATAATCCATTGATTATCAATGATTTATATTATAAATAAGATTCATTCTATATGTATCAAAGGTATCATTGGCACATTAACGTTTACAAATTATGAATATAACCACCCATTTACAATCAATATTCCAGTTAATTCTTTTGCTGATTGGGCTATCCGGCAATGCTTGGGCGCAATTTAGCTTGACCGATAGGCACGAAATAATGCTCAATCAGGACGATAAGATGGAATATAACGTAATTCCAATGCACGAAAAAGGTTTGATACTATATGGAATCAACGAACCTTGGAATTATGCCAAACAAAAAGAGTTTCGTTTTTCGTTTTTGGATACTGCCCTCAACATTGTTCAGGAGCAGAGTTTTTTGTTGCCTTATGATTTGGTCAAGCCCAAAAAAATATTTTATGACGAGCAAAAATATCTTTATTTTTTTGCTGAAGCCGAACAAGACCGTGAAATTATCATTTGGCGATTGGATATTTTTAACCGTACCAACGAGGTTTTTCGGACTAAGCCCCCTTTGCGAGCCGATATTTACGACTACCAGGTAGCCGATGAAATTGTATTTATGATTGGCATTTATAATGGCAAATCGGTAGCCTTGAGCTATAACTTTTTGGACAAAGTACCTAAAGTATTGCCTTCATTTTTTGAAGAAAAAGAAAATATTCGAGAAATGCAACCCGATTTTAGGGGCAATCAAATGAACTTTGTAATTACCAATACTAGCCTGCGCGCGTGCAAACTTTTTGTAAAACCTTACTCCAACTTGATAGGTCCCAAAAAAAGATTGGAAGTAAAATACAATCCCCGCGAAACACCCTTGCGGACTTTTCGAGATGCCAAAGTTTTTACCCAAGAACCGGGCAAACAATTGATATTAGGCACTTACTCGCTCAATTGCAGTGATGCCTTGCAAGGAGTTTATTCGGCAAATTTTAGCAATGGTGAACAAGAAAATTTGACTTATTTCAAATTTACCAATTTTACCAATTTTTTCAAACATCATTCCGAACGCCGCACTTTGCGTTTACAAGAAAAAGTAGCCCACAAAGCCGAACAAGGCAAAGATTATATTTTGGCAAGTAAACTGTTTTTGTACCCCCAAATATTGGAAAAAGGCGAAGAACTCTTGTTTGTAATGGGTGGCTATCACAATGCCCCACTCAACTCAAACCCCAACAACCCATTGGCTTGGAACAACCCTTGGCTATACGGCAACTCGCCCAATTGGTGGATGCGCAACAATCCCTACTGGAATCCTTTTTGGAATCCGGGTTGGATGCCTGCCGCTACTATACGCAATGGACGAATCGGGGGTAGTAATCCCAATCCGCCCAATTTGAACTTTACTTATGCGGTAGTTTGTAGTTTTGACCGCAAAGGTCGACTTTTGTGGGATAATGTGATAAAGATTGAAGATGTAGAAACCAAAGAGCTTTCCGAAGTACTCAAAATCGGTTATTATGGCGACAGTACCGTGATGGCATATTTGCACAAAGAGCAAATTTATTCTAAAATGGCACATCGGTATCGGGCAATTCAATCCGAAACCGCCCAAAAAGTAAAAAATATTTTTGAAGGTTATCGTTTGGATAGCCCGGGCGAAAACGACTCATTTATGCACTGGTACAATAATCAGTTTCTCTTATTTGGCGAACAGCGTTTGCAAGGACCCATTACCGATGAGATGAGTCGCAAGCTATTTCACGTTTCCAAAATCACTTTCAAACCGGTAAAAGAGGAAAAAGATAAGGACAAAAAAGAGGAGAAAACCGACAATCAAAGCCGCAAAAAAGAAGGCGATAATAAATAAGGAATTAGGAATTATACAAATCATTGACCGTGTGTACCTCTGGTGGAACTTGTCCACCTTTGGCGGGTTATCAGCAAGTTATATTTCTTAATTGCGTATTTTATTTTCAAATTATTACTAGCTCCACTTTGGCACTTCAAGAAAGGATAAGGATATTTGAATCTATATTTTAAATTTCCCCCGCAAATTTTTGGTTAAAATTGTATTTTCCTGTGTTTTCTAGGTTGCTATGTGGTTCAAAAATTGAAAGTGGCAAAGTAGAAACAATTACTCGAGCCTTGATTCAATCTTTTTGCAAATTACTGCGCAATAGATAGATTGCTTTGATATAATTTACTAATCCATTGATAATCTTTGACTTTTGACAAATAGAATGTACCCAGCCTGTCTAGGCTATGATAGGCACAGCCTAGACAGGCTGGGGTACAATTTTTATAATTCATTGATAATCAACAATTTAATATCTTTTTAAAAAATATGAACCCACAAATTTCGGCATTTGGAATGGCATTTTTATTTATTTTGGGAGGCATCGTATTGGTTTTGCTCGGCTTGGCAGTGGCTTCATTGCTTCGCCCTCACCGCCCCAATGTCGAGAAGTTGGCGGCTTATGAATGTGGCGAGGAAGCGCTAGGCTCGGTGTGGGGACAGTTCAACGGGCGATATTATGTGATTGCCTTGATTTTTGTTTTGTTTGAAGTTGAGTTGGTTTTTTTATTTCCTTGGGCTACAGTTTTTGGGCAAAAAGAACTTATTGAAATCACCGAAGGTCGTTGGGGTTGGTTTAGTTTGGTAGAGGTGTGGTTATTTATTGGTATCTTGGTTTTGGGATTGGCTTATATTTGGGCAAAAGGGCATTTGGAATGGCTCAAACCGCAACCACAAGATACTGATTATCAAAGCAAAATTCCGGCAAAAGCCTACGAAAGAATCAATCGTACATATCAAAAAAACAAAACATAGTGGATAGCAGTAGCTTGTGGAGTTTCGGGTTTTCCGCTTTTTTTTGATACGGTCATTGTTCGTTCACGGGGAGTATTGAGTTATTCAATTTTCCCAATCAGCCAATCAAAAATCGCCAAATCAGGCAGTTAATATAGCATCATTGGGTCATTCATCTCCCCACTTGGGCAGCTAGGGGTTTCATCAGTCCATCAAATCAGTTAAATTCGGAAAAAATTGCATAATTGCTCAAGAAATGACTATTTTTAGGGCGATTTTGTTGGAGTCAGTTCCCAAATCAAGGATTGAACCAAATAAAATTTGCATCTATTCTCAATTATTTAACCATTCAAAACCATAATCATTTAGTCAAATGTCAAAAATTAGTTTATTGTTAATTTTTAGCTTTTTAACTCTAAGCCCTTATATGCAAGCTCAAGATTTGAAGCCGCCGGTTGCTCCTAAAAAAACCAAAACTTTGGAAAAGCACGGACACCAACGCCAAGACGATTATTATTGGCTCAACGAACGCGACAATCCCGAAGTAATCAAGTACCTCGAGGCCGAAAACGCTTATTGTGATGCAGTAATGAAGCCAACCGAAGATTTACAAAACAAATTGTTTGAGGAAATGAAAGGCAGAATCAAACAAACCGACCTTTCAGTTCCGTATTTCGAGAATGGCTATTGGTATTACACCCGTTTCGAAGAAGGCAAAGAATACCCAATTTATTGCCGCAAAAAAGGCAAAATGGAGGCAAAAGAAGAAATAATGCTCAATGTAAACGAAATGGCCGTGGGCAAAGAATATTATTCGGCTTATGTGGCGGGAGTGAGTGATGACAATAAAATGATTGCCTTTGCCGTGGACGATGTAGGCAGACGCAAATACACGATGCGATTTAAAGAGTTGGCTACCGGCAAAATACTAGCCGATAAAATTGAAAATACGGCTGGTGGAGCTACTTGGGCAGCCGATAACAAAACCGTTTTTTATTCCAAACAAGATGATGTAACCCTGCGCTCCGACAAAATCTATCGCCATACCATTGGCGCAGATGCCAAAACCGACCCCGTAATTTTTCACGAAAAAGACGAAACGTATAACACCTACGTCTATCGTACCAAATCCAAACGTTTTATCATCATTGCCTCCAGCACTACGTTGGCAAATGAATACCAAATTTTGGAAGCAAATCAACCCAACGGGCAATTCAAATTGTTTATGCCCCGCGAGCGCGGACACGAGTATAGCATTGACCATTATGGCGAAAAATTTTATATTGTGAGCAATTGGAATGCCCAAAACTTCCGCCTAATGGAAACGCCCATTGCCCAAACCGCCAAAGAAAATTGGAAAGAAGTGATTGCCCACCGCGCCGATGTATTGTTGGAAGGCATCGAAATTTTTAAAGATTATTTGGTTTTGGAAGAGCGAATGAAGGGCTTGAATCAAATGCGAATCATTGAATGGAAAACCAAAAAGGAACATTATGTAGATTTTGGCGAACCTACCTACGCCGCCGGTGGAGCTTACAATCCTGAGTTTAATACCAGCAAATTGCGCTATGGATTTACCTCTTTGGTTACGCCTAGCTCCACTTACGAATACGATATGGCTACCCGCCAAAAAACATTGCTTAAGCAACAAGAAGTAGTAGGTGGCTACAATGCCAGCGACTATGTGCAAGAGCGATTGTATGTCAAAGCCCGCGATGGCGTAGTGGTGCCTATTTCCTTGGTTTACAAACGCGGAATCACCAAAGACGGCAATAATCCATTGCTTTTGTATGCTTATGGCTCTTATGGCTATAGTACTGATGCCTCGTTTAGCTCGAGTCGATTGAGCTTGTTGGATAGAGGTTTTGTGTATGCCATCGCACACATACGTGGCGGGCAAGAAATGGGCAGACAATGGTATGAAGACGGTAAATTTTATAAAAAGAAAAATACTTTTTATGATTTTATTGATTGTGCCGATTATTTGATTGCCCAAAAATTCACTAATTCCGATAAATTATTTGCTTATGGTGGTAGCGCGGGCGGTTTGTTGATGGGTGCAGTAGTGAATATGCGCCCCGAATTGTGGAAAGGCGTAATCGCCGCCGTGCCGTTTGTTGATGTCATTACCACGATGCTCGATGAGTCAATCCCTTTGACAACCGGCGAATATGACGAGTGGGGCAATCCAAACGACATCAATTATTATATCTATATGCTTTCGTACTCGCCCTACGACCAAGTAGAGAAAAAATCTTATCCCAATATGTTGGTTACTACGGGCTTACATGATTCACAAGTGCAATATTTTGAACCTGCCAAATGGGTAGCGCGCTTGCGCGAACTGAAAACCGACAATAATTTATTGCTTTTCAAGACCGATTTACAAGCCGGACATAGCGGCACTACCGGACGCTTCAAACGCCTCAAAGAAGAGGCTTTTCGTACCGCTTTTATGCTCAATTTATTGGGGAAAAGTAATTAAGGAATGAATTAATCCACCAGAGGCGGACAAGTTTATAAAATGTGCTGGTCCACCAAAGGCGGACAAGTTGTAATCCATTGATTATCAGCCAGATGCAGGCACAGTCAATTATTTAATAATAGATATACTTCGGACAGTTTTTATAAGTGATTGACTGTGTCTCGCCTTTGGTGGACAACCAAGCTTTTGCGCCTTAGCGTCTTTGCGCAAAAATAGAATTGCATAGTATTAAAACCTTATCAGTTTTACAATGGATTAGCCAAATACCGAGCATAGGCAAATCCATTGAGGGTATCAAAAGTTGCAAAAGTGGAAAACCCCAATGATTGAGTGGCATTATTGCCATAAAAGAAGTTAAAAATCAAATGATAATTGTCGGACTGTTGGTTTTTTGTATAAAAATGATGCATTTCCTTAAAATCAACTTCAAAATTCGAGTTTTGATATTGGATATTTTGAGCAACAAATATTTCCTGTTGTAAGTGTTCTTGCAAAGTTTGCGGCTTGGGGTTTTGCAACCAATAAATACTGCGATAAGCATATTCCAAAGTTCGTTCTAAGATTAAAGATTGACTAAATGCCTCACTTGCCCAAAAAATAGGCACACAAAAGCCGCGCTTGAGTAAGGCTTGGATTTTAAATTTGCTATCATAATCGCTAGTGTAGCGATTGGTCCATCCGCCTTTTAAATCATCAGCCAGATTAAAAGCCAGTTTAAAAAAGCGATGTTCATTGTGATTTTGTAATTTTTTATTCAAATCTAGCAAGGCATTTTCCATAATTTTCTCAATATCCAAAGCCTTCAGCTCGCCCAATTTATCTAAAATATGTTCCTTAGCCATTGGATTGAATCCACTAATCGGAATGGCTAAATCGGCTTCGGTATCGCCTTGCAAAGTTTTGAGGTACTCTTTAAAACGCTCAAAACCTCGCGGTTTTTGGTACAAATCCAGCATTTGGTCAAGGATAGGCAATAATTCAAATCGCATTTTTCTGGGAGTTTTATCAGTCTATGATTATTTTGGAGTGGGGTATTGAGTCATTATAAATCAACAAATTGACAAATAAGTCATTGCTTCCTCGGCAAAGACGGGCTAGGGAGTTTCTCCATTAGCAAATATAACTTGTAATATACTCATTATTTTTGAGTATCTATGATTTAGATTTGTAATTATCAGATGTAAAACATTGGTAATCAGTTATTTATATAAAAAAATATAAACAAATGAACTACAATCTTCAGTGGCTCATCGAGGCGTATGAGCAAGGTGAAAAGCTAAAATACGTATTTTTTTGGGGGCATCAGCCTAGTGCCGACGGCAGTGTTACGGCTAGTTGTTTTAGTCAGTGGTGGCAATCTGCATTTAGCGTAGAGGGCATTGAATATAAAACTGCTGAACACTGGATGATGGCAGGCAAAGCCAAAATATTTGGTGATGAAGAAATCCGGCAAAAAATCATTGCGACCAAAACCCCAGCCGAAGCCAAAAAACTGGGCAGAGCCGTCAAAAACTTTGACCCGCAAATTTGGGACGAGCATAAATACGAATTGGTCAAACAAGGCAATATCTATAAGTTTGGGCAACACGCTGATTTAAAGAGTTTTTTGTTAAATACCAAAGACCGAATTTTGGTCGAAACCAGCCCCGTGGATAAAATCTGGGGAATTGGAATGGCAAAAACCCACATACATATAGAAAACCCTACTCTCTGGAAAGGGCAAAATCTCTTGGGGTTTGCTCTGATGGAGGCTAGAGATGAATTAAGTAAGCAATAGCTATTTTTTTGCCAATTGAATTATCAGAAAATGAATTTAGACCTCTCAAATTTTCGTCAGCCTATTGTTGATGCTTATGGTACGAAGACGGCTACGAGACTCAGGGCAGGGCTTGGTACGATGACGGGCATTTGGAAATGACGTAGGATAAATATTCGGCTAGGCAATGATCAAAAGCGAGTGTTTTGATGTGTGAAAAAAGCATCGCCTCGCAAAACCAATGATTTTGACATAAAATATTGATTATCAAATAGTTACAAAAATGCAAATTCAAGTTCTAGATTTGAACAAAAAACCAAGAGTCTTTGATGATATTGAACCCAATGACTATTATCAAATGATTGAATTTCCCAATTATCCGGCGTGGAATTTTTCTCTGGCGGAAATCTATAACCAACCTTTTGGGCATTTGGTAAATGTAGTAGGCAATGAATTGCTAACTCAAATCATTGATAGTCAAGGAATTAAAATCCCACAAACCGAATGGGAAACTTATCGCGGGGGCGATAATCTGCCGCTTTATTATTACCTACGCTCGGGTAAAACCTCTGATTATCAGCTACTTATCATTGTAAGCAGTGGTGAGTTTCAACCGGCACGCTATATAGCTAATATTGAAGCAGTATGGGAAATAAAACAGGCGTGAGAGGGGTGCATTTCAAATTTACGTTTTAAGACCTCACCCCTGCCCTCTCCTCTGAGAGAGGGAATCTAAGGAATAAATTTGAAATGCACCCAGTGAGAGGTGAGAGTATTTATGTAAAAAGGTTTCTCAGCACTTTTCAGGAATCAATTTTTTGAAAAGTGCTAAAGAATCAAAAAATAGTCCGATTTTGCGAATCGGACTGCTGAATCATTGCCATATTTTTTACTGCTTCACCTTTCCTTTGTCTTTCTTGGCGGGTGAATCGTTATTTTCAAGCGACTTTTGCTTGATTTTGGTTTGGGCTATCTGGTAAGCTCGCTCAAAACTAGGCACACCATAGCCCAACCGATTATCGGGGTTTTGGGCTTGACTAGCTGACTGGCGAATAATTTGAATCAGCTCTTGACTACTCAATTGCGGAAAAGCCTGCCAAAATGAACTGACAAATCCGGCAATGAGTGGACTTGAAAAAGATGTACCGCTATTGAGTCCGGTATTGCCATTGCTCATACCCACCAATACCATTGAGCCTTGCGCAGCAATATCAGGCTTGATACGCGTAACTTGCTCCAAACCCAACGAGCTAAAGCCCACATAACGTCCTTGTCGGTCGGTTGCCCCTACCGTCAAGATAGAGTCGGCATCGGCTGGGGTACTAAGGTATTTCCAATCATCATTGCCTTCATTGCCGGCACTATTGACTACCAAAATGCCGGTTGCGGCTGCCCAGTCGGCGGCTCTAGTAACTAAGGCAGTATTGCCGTCGAGGGTTTGATGAGTGTAATCCATTGAGGCATCATTGAAAGTATTGTAACCCAAAGACGAATTGATGACATCAATGCCTAGGCTGTCCATTTTTTCGGCAGCAACCAACCAATTAACCTCCTCAACGCGGTATTCGCTTGAGGTGTCCTCGGTGCGACATAAAAAGAAATGAGCTTCGGGTGCAGTACCAATGATTTTACCTTTTTGATATGCGGCAATGGTGGACAATACCTGCAAGCCGTGGGTACCTACTTGATATACGTTGGGGGTATTCTCGACAAAGTTATAAGTTCCTAATATGCGATTGTTTTCAAACAAATGTTGCAAATAAGGCTGTTTGGGGGCGTTTTCAAAACCTGAATCAAATACGGCTATCCACATTCCTTGCCCACGAAAGCCTTGCTGGTGCATAAGGTCGGCACCGAGCATTCTGATTTGGTTGGCAGCATTGCCATAATCGCTTATATCTTTGATGTCTAGAGTTTTAACAGGGTTTTCGGTTTTGGTAGCCTGTTCATTGGTAGCGACTTTGGGGCTGGGCGATTTGCGGGGCGTAAGCAAAGTAATATCCGACTTGATAAAGTTGAGTTTTTGGAGTTTGGCTAGTCCGACTTCGTCGGTTTCAAGCATTGCCGCATTGAGCCATTTGGAAGTGTACCAAATTTTAAAACCTTGATTACGAAGATTTTGTACGTATTGTGGATTGACGGGCAGGTCGCGCGAATTGAGCGAAATATTTTGTTTTTGGCGGCGTTGTAGAGCGCGCGCTGATAAAAATTTTTGCGGTTCGCGGAGCGTATAAGGGGTATTGATTTTGTCTTTAAAATAAACCAAATAGCGTTTGGCATCTTGCGCCCAAGCCATTTGCAAACATAAAAAAGCCAGCAAAAATCCTATCAGATATTTAGTTTTTTCCATAATTAATTATTCTTTGCTTTATAATACGACCAAAATCTATGGTAATTGTTCGGCAGGTATTTGGGTTATTGGGGTCAGGCTGGCAATAAAATACTTGGTTATATTCTTTGCTTATCAAACCCACGCCGCGCGCGTATATTTCGCTGCGGCGGTCAAGCGATACACGGCTAGAGTCATCGGATTGAATGACCTTGAGGGTTTTTTCAAATTCTAAATTGTTGATTGTGAGGGGCTTATCCATATTATTGATTTCGTAGCGGTCGTCACCCAAAGTATTGAAAGCATTGCCATTCCAACGCAAACCATTTTTGGGTGGGAAACTTAGTTTCACAAAAGTCCGATTGTTCTCCACGCGCAAAGCGTAGCTTCCGGTGCGCTTGGCAACCCAGACCGAGTCCAAAGTCCAAGCAAAATTGGCATTGGGGCGGCGAAATCGCTCCACTCGAAAAGCCCGCTCGCCCTCGATATCAATAAAAATTTGGGGAATTTCTTCCCGAATTTGGTAGGTTCTAATTTCAGGAACGCCTTGACCCAGGGTTTGATAAATTTGTTCCTCAACGGCATACTCAACATAACTACCTACCAACAAGGGAAAGTAATCATAACCCAAAACCTCGTCGCTAGGCTCAAGACTCGACTCGGTACAAGCCATCAGACCAACCAAAGCATAAGCCAAAACAAGTTTGGTCTCAGCCAATAATCTTGAGTATAAAGTATTTAAAATCAATGAGTTATGTATTTTTTTAAAAAATATATCCGCGCGCATTATTGGAGTAAGCTAGATTTATGGGTTGATATACGGCTTTTTTTAAACATACGAAATCTAAATCGATTTGATTGAAAAAGCGCATCAAATTAGACAAATTCGTAATTTTTCGCAAATTTAGCCGATAAGTTTTTCAATTCATTGGTTTGGAGTCATTTGTGCTGCACCTTCTCACTTAAACAATAATTACCAATAGTTCGGACGGTTTCTAGTTTCTAAGCCCCCTGCTCCGCCAAAGGCGGGAGTTCTTTTCCAAGTTATTTACTAAGTATCTGATAATCAGCTCGTTACATAAAATATTTAAAATGGATCTTCACCACTTTTCAGGAATTGCCTTTAGGAATTCCATTGAATTCTGAAAAGATCTCGCTTTTCAGTGATTCTGAGCATTAATGAACCAAGCTATCGCTTGGTTCATTAATGCTCAGAATCACTGAAATTGATAAATTTCAGAAAAAAAATTTTCATTCCTGAAAAGTGGTGAAGAACCTTTAAAATAGCATAACTAGCTGATAATCAATTACTTATAAAAATCATCCGAAGTATTGTAAAAATAGCTGTAGCTTCGGCTTTAGCCGAAGTTATATGACTGCTAATCAATACTTTATATGTTTTTTATCGGCTTCGGCTAAAGCCGAAGCTATTTGTATAATTACTTGATAATCAAGCATTTATAATTTCAAATAGTTTAGGTTTAAATACTATATAATTTCTAATTCCTTGGCTATTTTCAATACTTTCAATCAACATATTGTGGACTTGGGTATTCAAAAATATATAAAAAAAGGCTAAAGTACAATTATGCACTTTAGCCCCTATTCCGCAAAACGGCAGTTAGCGGGGAGAGATTTTCTTTTTTGATTTTTTGGAAACTTTGTTGTAATCGAGGCAAAGATTTAAAAAGTATTCAAAGTATTTTTGGTCTCTAAATCCTTCGGGATTGATATAACAATAGCCTTTGTACTCTTTGCCTTTCATTAGCATCATTTCGTAGCCCTTGAGTGCGGCAATTTCTTCTTGCAAATTCGGGTCAAAAGGCAACATCAAATTCTCTCCGCTTACACAAACACAAGTTTTTCCGTTTACCATAAAATTCAAAACGGCAAACATTTCTTTTTCTTCAACTTCAATGTTGGGTATTTCCGCCAAAAACTCTCGAACTCGGTTGGCAAGACTCATATCGTAAGTCATCATCTTCATCACTACTTTATGGAGTGAAGCCCTACAGTATTGCCTTCGCTATCAATGAATATAGACACATAGCCAAATTCGCCGATATACGTTTTGGCTTGCACAACTTTGCCTCCGGCTTGCTCAATTCTGCTTTCTTCGCTTACACAATCTTCGGTTTCAAAATAAACTACTGTATTGTTTGCATTGGGTTTCATATCGGTTTTCTCGACCAATGCCCCCGAAATATTCGAGCTTTGCGGGCTGAATGGAAACACGGCTTGCTTGCCCCACTCAATCGGCAAGTCCATAAGTTTTAGGTTGAAAACTGTTTCATAAAATTTTTTTGCGCGGTCAAAGTCGGCTACGTGAATATCGAACCAACCTACTGGATTTGTGCTGTTCATTGTTTAAAAATATTTGTTTGTCTTGCAAAATTGCAGGGCAAAATTGGGAAGACCGCCCATCTCAAAATTGTAAAAATGGGACAAATCATTTTTTTCTATCAAAAATCAAAGACATTTTCAAATCATCGCCATAAAAATCTTTGGGTGTAAGTCCAGTAAATTCCTTAAACTCTTTGATAAAATGGGCTTGGTCGAAATATTCGTTTTCATAAGCCAAATCGGTAAGTGAGCTAACTTCCTTGACCAATAGGGTTTTGAGGGCGGTTTGAATTCTAATCGTTTTTGAAAGCTGTTTGGGACTTAGCCCTATGGCTGATGAGAGTTTTCGGGTCAATTGTCGGCGGTTAATCTTCATTTTTTGCGAAAATTCATTGACCGAAAACTTGCCATTGGCGGCTAAAATTGTTTCTATAGTCGATTTTACCACAAAATCTATGGTCTTTTTGTCCGTCAGGCGTTGCAATAAAAATGCTTCTATTAGCTTGATTCTTTCCGTAGTGTCTTTAGCATTCAAAATATTTTCGCCAATTTCTGTACCCGCATCGCCAAATAACCTATCTAGGGGAATGGCGGTATTTTCCATTTCTTTGATGGGTATAGTGGTAAAGGGCAAAAAACCGTTTGGGTGAAATCTTACCACAAATGAGCCGGTAACGCCAAGCGGTTCTACTACATAGGGCTGAGTCAGTTGTCCAATCAAAAAACATTTGGGCAATACGATACTTTCGCTGTTTTTGGGATGATGTCGGTAGGTATCGGCATAATGAAATATCAGTTTCATTGTGCCATCTGGCACGATGGTATTTCTGGTGGGAGTATTTTCTCTATCGCCTTCTAAATTCCAATAACATTTGACAAATTCTGCCAACTCATTTGACGGCTCAAAAATTTGTGGCTTCATTGAACTATCTATTTTTCTAAGGAATAAATACAAAATAAAGTTAACTTTTTAAAGCATAATCCATTGAAAATCAGGCAATTAAATAATTCCTAATTTCCAATTATTAATTCCTAAGTACCTGTTGCTTACTCCAAATTTTGATTCAATTTTATCATCATTACATCCAGTTTACCAAGCGGGCTATTGCGATTGGTATTGCCACCAATGATGATGACTTCTCCGGCATCATTAATCAACATTCCATTAGCCTCGTTGTATTGCAAACCGCCATAAAGTTTTACTGCCAGTTCTTGTCCGGTAAAACCTTCGTACTTGGCGACCAACATATCTACGCCCGATAGTGGGTTATAATGACTACCCACGGCAATAATGTTGAAATCGTCATCTTCTTCTAAATCAAAGAAACTTTCGGAATACATTTTCAAATTTGCAACCCAAGGTTGTGAGCCTACCTTAGCCACAAAAGCGTGAACACTGTCGGTACTGGCGGTGTAAGTAAGCCCGGCAATCGCCCACTGTCCATCCGAGAGAGGTTTGATGACTTTGGCTGTACCATTGATGTTTAACAATACTCGTTTGCTATCGATGGTTTCGGGGTCAGAAAAAGTGAGCAAAACCGGATTATCTACCTCCACTCCTACCACCGTAAACTCACCATTGAAAGCATCGGTCAGAGCCATAGATTCGGCAAAACAACTGCTACAACTGGCTGTAGGCACGGTGTAGGCAGTGATTTTAGAGCCATCGCTGGCGTATTGGTCAATCACGATGACCGACCTACCCGAAACATCTTCGCTCGAACCGGCGACAATAAAACTACCGGTAAGTGTTTCTAAAACCGAAACATAATACTCGTTTTTCAAAGAGTTGATGACCTCGCCCCATTCTTGTTCGCCGGTAGCATCTAGCTTTACAATGAAAGCATCGCTGTCATTGGGGTTGGAGACAATACTACCCACCACCAAAAAACCGCCATCGAAAGTAGGCAATATTTGCTTAGGAAATACCTGCTGATTGGTTACATAATTGAGGGTTTTGGGAAATCCCTCATTTTCCAATACTTGAAAGTTGTTATCGGTTTTGATTATCAATAATTCATTGATATTGCTTTTGCCTACAATCACATAGCCGCTTCGGTCGGGGAGTATTGCCATATCGTAGCCTACTTCATCGCTGGTTATTTTGCCATAATTTTCAAAAGCCGCCGGCGTGGTGGTGGGCGGAATTACGATTATCTCTTTAGAAAGGCTGTCTTTTTGCAATCCATTGGTTTTCTGAATATTTACTTTCATTTTTACGGTATATACACCGTATTTTGTATAAGTATATTCGGGGCTGGCAGCATTGGAGGTATCATCTTGAGCAGTGGTAATCCCAAAATCCCACGAAAAATTGCGTGCGCCGGTGGTGCTGAAACTGGGCGAAAAAGCGACTACATCGCCTTCTCGGACAATTGAGGGGGCATTGAATCTGGCATCAAATTCTATATAAGGCACTTGTTTTAGCTCCTCACAAGCCCATATAATACTCAAACATCCTATCAAAAGCCAAAAGTTGATTCCTTTTTTCATTTTAATTTGTTTCGCTTTAAATGCTTTGCTTACTAATTTAAGCCGTTGATTATCAGGTAGTTATTAAAAAATAAATACAAATATTATGAAATAAAACTTAATTGCTAACAATTTTACTAAAAAAAATGATTTTAAAAAAGCCTTTGCCAATTCTAATTTTTTGGGACTTAGAACAAAATTTCTATAATTAATTGATAATCAGTTAATTACAAAAAATTCATAAAAATTCACCAAACCCGCCCCCGCCCGGGGTCTCGATACGCAAAATATCTCCGGCTTCTAAGTCGGCTTGGTCAATACCTTGCAATTCCTCAATTTTACCATTTTTACGAATAATCACTTGTTTGCCAATTTTGCCGGATTCCCCACCAGCCAAGCCATAAGGAGCTTGCACTCGATGTTGTGTCAGAATCGACAGAGCTACCGGCTCAAGAAATTGAATTTCTCGGATAATGCCTTTACCACCCGAAAATTTGCCCTTACCGCCGGAGTTTTGCCGAATGGAAAACTCATTTAACCTGACCGGGTAACGGTGTTCAAATACTTCGGGGTCGGTGATGCGCGTGTTGGTCATATTGCTATGAATGGCATCGGTTCCGGCAAAATCCGCGCCTGCGCCTGTGCCTCCGCCAATGGTTTCATAATAGCCAAAATTTTGATTGCCAAACAATACATTGTTCATTGTGCCTTGCCCACAAGCTACTACCCCAAAAGCTTTGAGCAAGGTATCCGTCAGCCTTTGGCTGGTTTCGGTATTGCCGCCTACTACCGCCGGACAAGCCAAAGCATTGGGTAAAAAATGGGGTTTGAGGATACTATTTTCGGGAATAATCAACTGGATAGGGTACAAAAGTCCATCATTCAAAGGGATATTTTCTTGCAAAAGTACTCTTAGCACATACATTACTACACTTTGCACAATGGCTTCATTGGCATTTAAGTTGCGAGGATGTACGTCCGCCGAACCCGAAAAATCAATAGTACAAGTTTTAATTCTTTCTCCATAGCGAGGGGTTTGCAAACCCCTCGCTATGGAGAAAGAATCATCTTTTTCTACCGTCAATTTTACCCGCAAAGGACTACCATCATCTAAAAACTCTTCGGCTTGATACACTCCTTGAGAAATTTTATTCAAAATGACTTGCATTTTGCGGGCTGCGTGGTTTTTGAGGGCTTGCATATAGTACTGTACTTTTTCCCAGCCGTTTTCGCTAACTAATTGAATTAGAGCCTGTTGCCCCTGCCAATTGGCGGCTAATTGGGCTTGTAAATCTGCCATATTTTCCTCAATCGCACGAGTAGGATAAAGAGATTTTTCTAAAATTTCTCGAATACCTGCCCAGTTTTCTTGCCCATTTTTGATTAAATAAAAAGGCTCAATTACTACACCTTCTTCTGCCAAATTTTGGGCATTGGGGGGCATTGAAGCCGGGCGAATCCCTCCAATTTCGGCGTGGTGAGCGCGATTGACTACATAGCCGATAAGAAGCCCCCCAGCCTCCGGAGGGGGAGTTTTTTCTCCTTCTTCCTCCTCGCTTTTGCTGTGGCGGGTTGGGCTAAAAACCGCCGTTATCAAAGTAACATCGGGCAAGTGCGAACCGCCATAGCGCGGATGATTGGTAACTATAGTATCGCCGTCTTGCAAAGGAAAATACTTCACAACCTCGCGCACACATACGCCCAAACTACCTAAATGCACAGGTATATGCGGGGCATTGGCAATCAGTTCGCCTTGTGCATCTAACAAAGCACAAGAAAAATCGAGTCTTTCTTTGACATTGACCGAAAGGGCAGTCCTTTGCAACATTGCACCCATATTTTCGGCTAGGGCTTTGAAGCGATTGGTGAAAAGTTCCAATTCAGCCTCCCCCCAGCCCCCTCCGAAGGAGGGGGAGAGCCTCACCCCCAACCCCTCTCCGAAAGAGAGGGGAGTAATTGCTCCCCTTCCTTTGGAGGGGGCTGGGGCAGTAATGTTAATTTCTAAAAAAAAGGAATATCTTTGCGAAATAAAATATTGTGATGGAATTATCAAACTTCTTTTCAAGCGTTCAAGATCCTCG
>JALONJ010000477.1 GCA_025455045.1 Microscillaceae bacterium
ATGTTTTATATATTTTTACAAAAATTATTTAAAATATTTATTATATCAAAATAATACAAGTTTATTTTAAATATAATTTATAATTTACCGAAAAAATGTGTTTTTTACATTATAATCATTTGATTATCAATTAGTTATAAAAATATTCACGTTAACTTAGCCTTTTTCATATGGGGCTATTTTCTATAAAATTTTTAATTAAGAAAGAAAATTCATAAGATAAAATTTTAGTTTTGCAATAAAAATGCTTAAATTATCCTTATTAGGTAAAAATTTGTATATTTTTCTTGAAAAAATATAAATTTTATAAGAATATGTTTAAAATACTCAAAAAATAATCCAAAAGCCATTGCAATACCAAACACTCAAACCTAGAGACCTAAAACATATCTAGCAAAACGAAAGTTTAGCCAAACCATTACCAACTAGCCTAATGATAAATTTTGATTATCTACCGATGCCCTAAGCCACGCTTAGGGCATCTATAATTAACACCTCCCATAGTTTGGGAGGTGTTAATTGTAAGTATTTGATTATCAATGCTTTATAAATGAATTATACCTCCCAAAGTTTTAATCTCTTAAACCATTGCTTGTGTCCCCTACTAATCCGAGTTTGTGAGTGAAAAATAAAAAGAAGAACTGACGCAAGCATCGCTTCGCTAATGCTTGCGCTAGTGGGTGATGGAGGGCTTCAACTTCGCCAAAGTTTAAAACTTTGCCGAAGTTGAAGTTCTGCATCTGTAGAAATTCGGAACTCGATACCCGAAAACTTCATCAACTATTGAGTTACCAATTGGTCTTTTTCGTGTTTATCGGTTTTGATTTGGCGCGCAATCCATATACAAGTTACAATCATCAAAATAGAAGCATAGCCTACCCAATTGTAATGCTCCAATTTGCCGCTTGCCGTTTCTACTACAATTGCCCCACTCAGTAGCGTGGCAATTCCCGAAGCCAATTGTTGAACCGACGAACTGATACTCATATAACCACCCCTTTGCGCCGGAGGGACTACCTCGGATACGATGGCTTGCGCTGGAATGAATCGCCCGCCCGCAAACACAAAAAATAAGCCGGTAACGACCAACGCATAATAAATAGGGATTTGTGACATATTGGTAATCAAAAATACCGGAATTAATGATAACAAAATAGAATTTCGCAAAATGATGTATTTACCGTATTTATCTGCCAATCTGCCCACCATCGGCGAAGTAAAAATTGTCAATGCCCCGCCAATAAAATAAATATACGCAATTTCAGGCTCGGTAAACCCTACATTGCCTACCATATACTTGGTAAACAAGGGAATAATCACAAAATGCCCACTTGTGAGCATCACCATTAGCCCCAAGCCGAGGCGTTGATTGGGGTCGTCAAACACATTGTGCAATACTGCCAGAGGGTCTATTTTGGTATTTACACGGTTGATATGGGCGGTCATAGTGGGCAATATGGCATAAATCAAAGGAATAATAATTGCCCCCAAAACCCCAATAAACACAAAGGGCATATGCCAACTTGCCCGAGCCGCTATATACAACCCAAGGGGTACTCCGGCTACCGAAGCTACCGAAAACCCCGTAGTAAGCATACCCATAGCTTGCCCACGCCGCTCGAAAGGAATCAAATCGGCAATAATTGACATCACTTGTGCCCCGATGATACCACCAAACAATCCGGCTACCACCCGCGCCACAAACAACAAAGCATAAGTCGGGGCTAAGGCACAGGCAAATGTCCCGACCACAAAACCCGTATAGCCAAACAATAAAACCTGTCGCCGGTCAAACTTATCTACCACAAATGCCGCCAAAAATCCCGAAACTCCGGCACTCAAAGTATAAGCCGAGACTAACAAACTAAAATCTTGTGGGCTGATTTTAAAAATACGCATCAGTTGTGGTCCCAAAGGCATCATAATCATAAAATCCATAATATGCGTAAAATTGATGCTCGCCAACAATATCACAATCACTGTTTCTTTTTTCATTATTTATTTTTTCAGTAAAAGTTTAGGTAAATTTTGATGATTATAGTAGTTATGTTGCTAACCCGCCAAGGGCGGACATGGTCAAATAGTTATAAAAATATATTATTTTGATAAACGACTGCTCTCAAGCTAGGTAAGATTACCCATCAATAGATAATGTCTGTGATGGCTCTACGGATGTTGCTACTTCGTAAACTACTGTATTTTAACACCCTAACTTACAAATTAATTCCCGCCGATTTTTTCAAATTTATGAATAAATACTTGCTAATTAGCCCTAAAGTATAGTAGATTTGAACAAAAAATAAAAAAAGTACAATTATTTAAAAATTAAATACAAAATTTTTTGCCAATTTTTAAACTAATAACCATTTAAAATAAAATCTATAAAAATTTTAACCAAACAATATTTCGTTTTTAAAGAGTTCAATAATCTTTTTTCCTGTTTTACCAAAATTTATTTTCATAAAAAAATCATTAATCCACCCTTGCTTAGGAATTGGGAATTAATAATTAGGAATTAGGAATTATTTAATTACCTGACCGTGTCCGCCTTTGGAGGATTTTCAATTAATTATATTTTTCAATACTTCGGACATTCTTTATAAGTAATTGATTATCAGCTAGTTATGCTATTTTAAATATTTTATGTAAAAGCTGATTATCAAGCACTTAACAAAAAAATCGGAAAAAAACCTCCGCCTCTGGCGGAGCAGGGAGCTTAGAAACTGTCCGAACTATTGATTTTTAAAAGTATCACTTTATTTTGAATCTGTCCCTTAGTAACAAGAATAAAATAAGGTAAACAATTGAATTTATTAATTAATTGATAATCAATGGATTACATTAGCACATTAGCACATCAGCACATCTTATAATTAACTCATTACTTAGAATCTCGATTAAACAAAAATATGGCTTTTTACCCATTTTCAGGAAATTCTAGCTTTATCCTAAGTCAAAACTCATTTACGCAGGCAGGCTAGACAGCCTGCATTACAATTTTTCTAAAAAGTGGTAAAGAAACAAAAATACTTTTGAATGGGTGCATTTCAAATTTACTACCTATCACCCTCTCCTTCGGAGAGGGCAGGGTGAGGCAAAAGAAATGCGTAAATTTGAAATGCACCCTTTTGAATTTTAGTATAAAATACATAAATAGCTGATTATCAATATTTTATAAACCCTCTCCTCATTTTAATTATGAAAGATTTATTAAAAAAATTTGAAGAAAAACGCCCCGAAATAGTTTTTGAATGGAAAGACCCCGAAACCGAAGCCGAAGGCTGGGTGGTCATCAACTCTCTGCGCAATGGGGCGGCTGGTGGTGGCACGCGGATGCGTGTAGGACTAGACAAGCGCGAAGTAGAATCTTTGGCAAAAACAATGGAAGTCAAATTTACGGTATCGGGTCCGCCCATTGGTGGGGCAAAATCCGGCATCAACTTCGACCCCAAAGACCCGCGTAAGCACGGGGTTTTGCAACGATGGTACAAAGCCGTGTATGCTCTTTTGAAAAATTATTATGGCACAGGGGGCGATTTGAATGTGGACGAAATTCACGAAGTAATTCCCATTACCGAAGAATACGGGCTTTGGCATCCCCAAGAAGGTATCGTAAACGGCTATTATAACCCACCCAAGCCCGAAAAAATCCGCAAAATCGGGCATTTGCGACAAGGAGTATCCAAGGTACTCGAAGACCCCAACTATACCCCGCACACGATTGCCAAAAAATACACGGTTGCCGATATGATTACCGGCTATGGAGTAGCCGAATCGGTTCGCCATTTTTATCGACTTTGGCAGGGCGATTTGCGAGGCAAGCGCGTGATAGTGCAAGGCTGGGGCAATGTGGGGGCAACGTCTGCACTTTATTTGGCAAAAGAAGGCGCAAAAATCGTGGGCATTATTGACCGCATTGGTGGCTTAATCAATCCGCAAGGTTATGGATTGGAAGAAGTCAAAGAAATATTTGCCAATCGAGAAAACAATACCTTGATAGATGATGATATTTTGCCTTTTGAGCAAGTAAATACCAAAATATGGTCAATAGGAGCTGAGGTGTTTATTCCGGCGGCGGCTTCGCGCTTGGTTGCACAAAACCAAGTAGAGCAATTGATAGCCAATGGCTTAGAAGTAATCGCTTGTGGTGCAAATGTACCTTTTGCCGACAAAGAAATCTTTTTTGGACCCATCACCGAATATGTAGATGACCGCATTTCGCTGGTGCCGGATTTTGTGGCTAATTGTGGAATGGCTCGCACTTTTGCCTATTTGATGACCGAAAATGCCCTAGTTACCGATGAGGCGATTTTTTCGGATATTTCGCAAACTATTGGCAATGCTTTGGCAAAAATTCAGCAAATCAACCCGCAAAAAACCAAATTAGCCGAAGCCGCTTTCAAAATCGCTTTGGAACAGTTGGTATAAATCATATTTTTGTCGGTTTCGGGTTTCTAGTTCCGAGTTCCGAGTTTTGGGTTTCTTGTTCCGAGTTTCAAGTTTCTAGTTTTGAGTTATTAAATCGGTTCTTCACCACTTTTCAGGAATTGCCGAAGGCAATTCCATTGAATTCTGAAAAGCTCTCGCTTTTCAGTGATTCTGAACATTACCAAGCAAAATGAA
>JALONJ010000478.1 GCA_025455045.1 Microscillaceae bacterium
TTCACCAAGCTATCGCTTGGTTCATTAATGCTCAGAATCACTGAAATTGATAAATTTCAGAAAAAAAATTCTCATTCCTGAAAAGTGGTGAAGAACCTTCTTATTTGGGCGCATTTCAAATTTACGCGTTTCTATTGCCTCACCCCAGCCCTCTCCGAAGGAGAGGATTATAGGTAGTAAATTTGAAATGCACCCTCTTATTTTGATTTCAATAATAAAACATTGTTTGAGTCGGAAAAGTTGAGTAAATAATTCGCCGGTATTTGTAAAAAATTCGGCATACCACTCAATACTTCAACTGCACCGTGAGAGCCGTAAAAAACACATCTTTGCCAGCACTTACCTCGCGCAGATATTGACCGGCTTCAAACCAAGTAAACTCCGGGACAATACTCAAAAAAGCATTGGGCGTATATTCCATACTAATCCCTAACTGCCTGCCAATGAAGCGATTAGCACTTTCACCTTCAAAGATTAAAGCCACATTGGGTCCATAAATCCCATCCCGAAGGCTATACCGCCAAAAAATATCGTAATCTATCAGCAAGCTCCAATCCTTGCGCAAATTGAAACTCAGGGAAGGGTGAAAATCTACCAAGTTTGCCGGACCAATCAAAGCCGCCAAGCCAAAATAAGCCCCACGCGGGTACAAGGGATTAAAGGTATTTTGCTGATTATCAGCTCTTTGTCGGTCGCCGCTAATGATTTCGGTCTTGATACCCAAAGTGGGCTGCGTTTTGGTCTTTGCCCAAGTATAACTCACATTTGCCGAAGCTGTGTAAGCATTGATTTTTTGCGCCCCAAAACTGCCAAACTGATACAAAGCTTCCAAATCATAGTTCCAAGTAGGCGATTTGTGCCAGATGCGCGTCCCGAGCGAGTGGCGCATTTCTTCGGCAACTTCTTGATTAAAAGCACTTTCACGACTCCAAAAATTGAGGTAATATACATCTACATTGCCCAAAAAACCGGCTTTTTTCCAAACCGAATACAAGCCACCCAAGCGTTGGTCTTGGTTAAATTTATCATCTAAAATTCCCTGCCTTAACCTGACCGGGTGTGAATAAAAAGCATCTAATTGCCAATTATTACGTTTATAAACCACTTTGAGGGCATCAAAACTTTGGCGATTATTGGGTCCCTCGCGTACCGCAATGATGCGTTGCGAACCATACAAAAGCTCCTGTCGTCCTACTCTAAGCATAAGTCGCTGATTATCAGTATTTAAGACATACCAATCGGCAAAAATTTGTTGAATATCCAGCCGATTTTCGTCAATTGAACGATTGGGACGAGTACGTCCATTGGCAAAAGTGCTGTTTAATTGCCCAAAAATTCGAAAATTTTGTCCCAGCCAAATATCTGAGTGATACAAAAAACGGGTAAAAAAAGCCGTATAAGTATCGCCGTTTACACTGCCCCAATCCTCATTTCGGTAATCCTGCAATTGATAACGCACTTCCCCACCTTGACTCCAATAGATAGATTTATTTTGATTCAAAGGTTTGAATTTCAGGCGTTTGTACCAAGTTTGATTGCTATCGTTTTTCAATTCGGTATAAGTTTCTTCATAGCGCAAAAGTTTCATCTCGCCCACCTGCGCCCAAACTTCACTCAGCCCCAACCAGCCCAAAATGAATAATACATACTTCATTTTTTATAATTCCTTTTTATTTTGTAGTAAAAATCAACCAATCCGCCATCTGAATTTTTCCAATCGCAAAACCTCATCTCCTTTGGAGAAACTGGGGGAGACCTTAAAACCGCCGAATAATCACCACCCCCGCCACAATCAAAACAATACCTGCTACTCGATACCAGTTGATGCTATGCGGGGCTTGAACCAAAATATTGAAATGCTCCAGCAAAACCGAAATACTCAACTGCCCTGCCACAATCAACCCAAAGGTGAGTGCCGGACCCAATTTCGGAAAAGCCAGTACTACAGTACTTACATAAATCGCCCCCAACACCCCCGCAACCCACGTATGGCTGGGTATTTGACCGATTTGCTGGACTTTCAGGCTGTCGTTCATCAGCAATACATACACCAACATAGCCACCAAACCCACCAAAAACGAAATCAAAACCGCCCAAAGCGGACTCTGCAAAGCCTGCCCCATTCGCCCGTTTAAACCGGCTTGAATCGGCAACAAAGCTCCCGCCACAAAAACCAAGACAATCCAAAATATTTTTTCCATTTGTTTTTATTGTTTTAAGGTCTTGAATTCAAGATTTAATAAAGATATAACTAATTGAAAATCAATTATTTATATAATTCTTAATTCCCAATTTCTAATTCCCAATTCCTAAATACTTGGGCTTGCCGAGGTCTTACTTCGTTTGAAATCCACCATAAAAATTAATGGGCGACCAAGCCGGAATCGCCGCCGGAATTGGGGGCGCAAACTTGGCAAAATCGGCTTTGCCATACACTACTTTGCCATTCAAAACCGTCAAAAGGGCTTCGATTTGCAAAATTTGTTCATCAGCTACCTTGAAATAATCATCAGTCAATAAAACAAAATCTGCCAAATAGCCACTTTTTAAGACACCTCGGTCTTTATTCAAATCGACCAGTCGCGCACTGCCGATGGTGTAAAGCTCCAAAGCCGTTTTTCTGTCAAGGATATTTTGACTGCTCGATACCTGCGTGCCACCCAAAGTTTTGCCGGTGGTGAGCCAATACAAACCAATCCAAGGATTGTAAGAACTTACCCTTGTTCCATCGGAACCCATTCCGACTTTGATACCCAAATCCAACATTCTTTTGACCGGCGGGGTAGCTTCGGCGGCTTTTTTGCCATAGCGTTTGATAAAACTTTCGCCCTGAAAAGCCATTCGATGCTGAATGGCAATCCCTCCGCCTAAAGCCTTGATTCTGAGCAGATTAGCTTCTGATACGGTTTCGGCGTGGTCAAAAAACCACAGCAATCCGTTGAGAGGGGTTTCTTGATTAATGGCTTCAATCACATTCAAAAAGCGCGTAATGCTTTCATTGTAAGTAGCGTGCAAACGAAAAGGCCAACGATTTTTGATCAATAAACTCAAGACATTTTTTAGTTGGCTTTCCATTGCCGGACTCAAGTCGGGCCGTGGTTGGTCAAAATTTTCAAAATCGGCGGCACTGGCAACTAAGTTTTCGCCCCCACCTTGTACGTGGTACTCGGTTTTGGGATAGCCAAACCCAGTGATTTTCGTCTTGTTATGGGCTTCGTGTTCGCCATCATCGTCTTGCCCAATATGCACCGAGCTAATCCAACGGCTGTAGTCTTCCAATTCTTTACCGGCTTTTTGGGCAAAGAGGTAATAAGGCAAGCGGACGGTAAGTTGATTGCTTTGGTTGAGTTGGTCGGTTATGCCGTAGTCATCAGGAAAGTTTTGAAAACCGCCCCCGGCATCCATCACCGCCGTAATGCCAAATCGATTTAGCTCACTCATAAACCGGCGAGTAGAGTTTATTTTTTCTTCGGGTTTGAGTTCGGGCAGTTTGGCTAAGGTCGAGTACAGTAAATAAGCATTAGGCTCGGCTACCAACAAGCCGGTGGGCTTGCCCTGCGTATCTTTCTCGATGAGTCCGCCGGGTGGATTGGGCGTGTTTTCGTCGATGCCGAGTTTTTGGAGTCCGGCTTGATTGAGATAGGCGTGTCCGTACAAGTATAAAATAAAAGTAGGAACATTGCCCGTAGCGGCATTGATTTCGGCAAGGGTAGGCAGACGTTTTTCTTCGAATTGATAGGCATTCCAACCGCCTACTACGCGCACCCACTCGCCTTGCGGGGTGCGGGCGGCTTGCTCTTGCAGCATTTGGAGGGCGCGGGCAAGCGAGCGTACTCCGTCCCAGCGTAGCTCGGCATTGTAAAACCGACCACCGCGAATGACGTGCAAATGGGAGTCAAAAATACCCGGAATCATCGCTTTGCCTTGGGCATCTATGACTTTTGTGTTTTTATTTTTGAGTTTCAAAATGTCTTGATTATCCCCGACTTGCAATATTTTGCCCTGAGCTATGGCAATGGCTTGGGCAGTCGGTCGGCTAGGGTCAAGGGTATAAATTTGAGCATTATGGATAATCAAATCCGGGCGATTTTGGGCGTTGATTTGTTGCCAGAGGGCAGAAAATAATATAAAGAATATAATTAGAGGTCGCATTGGTAATGAATTAATTATAAAATGTGCTAATGTGCTGATATAATACATTGATTATCAAAGATTTAAAAATATGGGTAACCGATTTTTTTTATAATCATCTGATTATCAATAAATTATAAAAATTGTACCACAGCCTGTCTAGGCTGTGCCTATTACAGCCTAGACAGGCTGTGGTACAATCTATTTGTCAAAAGTCAAAGATTATCAATTAGTTAAATTTTCAAAAGTTTTACTTTATTTTGTTCTTTATGAATGAATTGAGGGAATTTTTGAAATTTATTTTACAGTTTTTTCAGCCTAACAGGCTGAATTACAAAGTTTTTTTCAGCCTAACAGGCTGAATTACAAAGTTTTTTTCAGCCTAGCAGGCTGAATTACAAAGTTTTTTTCAGCCTAGCAGGCTGAATTACAAAGTTTTTTTCAGCCTAACAGGCTGAATTACAAAGTT
>JALONJ010000070.1:0-16485 GCA_025455045.1 Microscillaceae bacterium
TTATGTTCGTTTTAAAAAGGAATCAGAAGCATTAAGTTTTGAACAAAATATAGAATCCATCACTAAAAATCGTAAAAATATGGGTATTGAAGAAGCTATCATTCAGGAAGTAACAGAAAAAGCCTTAGAGAAAGGCAAAATTGAAGGCAAAATTGAAGCCAAAATTGAAGGCAAAATATTGGGTATTCAGAAAGCCTTAAAAAGAGGAAAATTAAGCCTTGAAGAAATCGCCGAAGACTTCGAGGTAAGTCTAGCTTTTGTGCTACAAATAAAAAATGGAGAAATAAAATAAATAACTGATAATCAGTTGGTTTTAATAGTAAGTAAGTATTTGATAATCAGGTAGTTATATTTATCGGATAATATCTACCCAACCTTTGTAAATAGGACTTCTTAGTCTGAAGACTTCCAAGAACCTGTTTTGTAAGTAATTGATTTTCAAGCACTTATAGATTCCTACCTTTGGATAAAAGACCCGCTTTTTCTTCGCTAAGAAGAACGGGGGTTTTAAGTAGCAAACCAACATTCAAAACACAACTAACTGATTACCAGATGCTTATCTATTTTCTTTCATCCAATTCCCCACGCCCTTCCTCCGCGAAGCGGAGGAAAGCCAAAGGTTTTCTGAGTCTTAGACACGGGCAAAATGCTCGCGCCAGCTTTCCTTTTTTATTTTTCATTCACAAGCTCGGACTAGTCGGGAAAAACACAACTCTTTTCTACATTGTGGCAATTTGTATATTTGTAAATATTTGATTTACAACTAATTGACTTAAATTTGTCAAAAAACTAATTCCGAAAATGAAAAAAATAATCATTGTCCTTCATCTGATTGGGGGAAGTCTATTGTTTGGGTGTAGTAGTAGCAACTCACAAAAAAATAGCGAAACGCCCAAGGATAGTATTCCGCCCAAGACTGAAGAAACTGAAACAAAAAAAGAAGTTCCTGAAAAAAGCCAAAAACCTGATGCCGATACCCCCGAAGCCATCAGCCAAAAACTACAAGGCAAATGGCGCAGCCTCGACGATGCCAAAAGCATTGTGGAGTTTAGTGGTGAGTTTCGCCTAGATATTTATGAAAAAGAGCAATTGACCAAAGAAAAATTTAGCATTGCCAAAGCCTGCCCCGAAAGCGAAAATCCTAATCTAAAAAGCGATAAATTTGAATACATCGTTGCCGAGGATATGTGTTGGTCAATTGATACCTTAGATGATAAAAATTTGATTTTGATGTACACGGCGCGGGGCAACATTTTGCGGTATGAGAAAATTAAATAATTATTCTAAGTATCTGATAATCAAGCATTTATATTATTGATCAAAAATATGAAAAACCTCTTATTATCACTTTGCCTAAGCATTTGGTCGATGCAAAATGGGCTGGCACAATCCCCAAAATTGCTTGACAAAAGTGTGCGATTTGTCTATTTGGTATCTAGCGACCGCGCCTACAATGCCGAATATGCCACCGCCATTGCCACCGCCGCCCAAGATGTGCAGGCTTGGTACAAAAAACAATTGAATGGCATCACTTTTAAGCTCAATAGTCCGGTAGTAGAAGTTGCCTACTCAAACAAAAATACGGCTTATTTCAATGGCAAAAACAAGGAAAGCGGTGGTTTTTTTGACGTATTGGCAGAAGTAAACCGGCTTTTGGGGGCGCGACAACTCGACCCCAACTATATTTGGGTGATTTACTCCGATGCTCCCGACCACTCGGGTATGGGTGGCGGCGGGGTGTGTATTATGCCCGAAAACGATTTGCAGGGCTTGATAGGCAAAAGCACCAAATACCCCGACATAAAACGCTGGTATGGGGGTTTGGGACACGAAATCGGACACGCTTTTGGCTTGCCTCACCCCAGCGATACCCAAAAAGATGCAGATGCGATTATGTGGACAGGAATGTATTTCAAATACCCTGACCAATGTTATTTGACTGCCGAAGACCAAGAAAAACTTCGGCAAAGCCCCTTCTTTTTTGCCGAAAATGGCGAGCCGGTAGTAGGCACTTGGCAAAATATGGAAGAATTTACCCGCCAAACCGGATTTATTGTGCGCCGCAAAAACAGCAAAACCAACGAAATCACTTGGCAACAAAGCACCAACAATGGACAATCAATCATCAACTTCAAAGAAATAGCCAATCAAGCTGATTATTTTCATTTGCAACGCTTTGGTGGCACGACTACTTTTGGGCTAAAAATCCCCAAGCAAGGCGGCTTGAGCCTGATTTCTACCCGCGACAAACCGGAATGGACTGATTTTGTGGTATTTACCAAAACCAAAGATGAAAATGGGCAAGCGATTCAAGAGTACATTCTATGGCGAACATATAGCTATGTAACCGGTGATTTTAAACGATTTAGCAATAAAGCTACAAAAGAAATCACTTGGATAGAATCCAAAAAAGACAGTAAAATAACCTTTGAGTTTACCGAAAAAGGTCAAGATAGCGAATATTATTACTTGAAAGCCATCAATCGAAATATTGAAATTCGGATTCCTTATCAGGGCGGGCAGAGCCATTTATCGACCAATGAAGGGCAAACTTGGCGTATTTTTCAAATGATGACCTTATCCACCCCTTCCGGCTCAATGGGTATGACAATGCCCGCCAAGACCGAAAGTGTGTATATTGAACCCATCGAGTAAAAACCTTGCTTTAGTTTTGAAGGTTAGTTTTTAGAAATTTAAAGTGAAAAACATTATTGAGGCAAAAACACTCGTTTTTTGTAAATGGATTTAGGTTTTTGCCCCAATTGTGTAGCAATCCCGTAGATTATTGCAAACTATCAGCAATGGCATCTATGGCAGTGGCAAGTTGGTGGTCTTTGTCAGTAACTATGTCTCCGGCATCGTGGGTATTTAGCTCAACTTCTACCTTGTTATATACATTTGCCCACCAAGGGTGATGATCCATTTTTTCGGCTATCAAGGCTACTCGGGTCATAAAACCAAAGGCTTGGTTAAAATCTTTGAATACAAAGGTTTTTTTGAGTTTATTGTCTTCTTCGCGCCACATCTTATTTATAGGTTTAAGTTTATCAATTATTTTTACAATACAATTACATAATCATTTGATAATCAAGACATTAGAAATTATAATGAATTATTTAAAAGCAAGGAATAGAATTTGAGTACTGTGAATATCATTATTTGAAATCAATCTATCAACAATTTTCAAAATCAACCTATCAACGGGTGCATTTCAAATTTACGCGTTTCTATTGCCTCACCCTAGCCCTCTCCAAAGGAGAGGGTCGTAGGTAGTAAATTTGAAATGCCCCCCTATCAACCAATTTAGTAACAAGAAAAAAATAACGCGTACAATATTTTTGGTAACATACTGACGTATCCGCCTCTGGTGGATTTTCAATTAATTAAAAAACTATTCACTCTACATTATTCACTATTCATTACTTACCTATTTTCTTATCAAAAAACCGTTGCTATTCCCTCCGGCGGTAGATAGGCGGAGTTCACCAAATTGCATTTGTTTTTTGAATTTACCAATCAAATATACCCTGCCTTCGGTATCTACTTCGCAGTCGCTTACTTCTTCGCTGTCTTCGCCCTGTCCGGCAATAGCCCAATCAAAAGCTCCGTTGGGCTGAAAACTTGCCAGAAAAATATCAATTTTTGGGTTTTGATTTAGCTTTTGCAAATGCGTTTGCCCTAGTTTCAGTTCCTCACCAAAATAACCGCTTACATATACTTTTTGTTTGCGGGCAGAAAAAGCCAAGCTAATGCCCCGGCTATTACCTTTGCCTTCGGCTTTTTTGACCCACAGCAGGTTGCCAAGTGGCGAGTATTTTGCCAAGTATAGTTTTTCGTCGGGTTGCATATTGTCGGCAATAGTGGTTTGCAGGGTCAGATCTTCAAAGGTTGATTGCCCCAAACCTTTGCTCAAATTGGGGCTACCTCGAAAATGCCCGGTCAGGTAAATACAGCCATTGGTATCGGCAACAATGTCTTGTACTTCGGCATTTTGGGCTATTACCTTTGCCCACGCCAATTCGCCCTGTGCATTGTATTTTGCCAAAAAAATATCATTGTTATAAGCCGCGCCTTCGCCTCTAAATACTTCTTGGCTACTCACCATGCTGGTTTTACCAAACCAAGCCCTGCCAATTACACTACCGGCAATCAAAACATTGCCTTCGGAATCGGTACTTAATCCCCAAACAAAAATTCCGGTCAAGGGGTTGCTGCCGCCGGTGGCTTGGCGTAGCCATTGCAAATCGCCTTGCGGATTGAACTTTGCCAAGTAAATATTTTTTAATTCAATGGCATTGAGGGTAGTTTGCCCAATCTCTAGATTATTGACAAAACTTCCGCTTACCAAAATATTGCCGGCTGAATCGCTCGCCAAGCCTCCCGCCAAAGCATCTTGTCGGCTTGATAACTGCCTGATCCACTGCACATTGCCCTGTGAATTTAGTTTTGCCAAATAGGTTTCGTAGTCGCCTTTGGCGTGTAAGGTAAGGGTATCTAGTTGGATTGTACCGCTAAACTGCCCCAAAATATAAATACTTGTATCTTTGACCAATAAATCTTTGAAAGGTTGCGAAAATTGCCAAACCTTTTGCACCACCAAATCGGGCGAGTATTTGAGCAAAAAATATTTACCTCGCTGTTCGTCAAGGCGGGCAATGGGTAGCTCCAACTCACGATTGAAATAGCCACTTACATACAAATTGCCTTGGGAATCGCTTGCCAGCAATTTGGTGCCGGTCGTAAACATACTTTGTATTACTTGCGATTGGCTTTGCGCCCCCGCCCCCAAAACACCCCAAAATAAGCCTAGCAAAAGTAAAACTACCCGATTTTTCAAGTTTTTAGTTTGTTTATGATTTTAATAGTTATGAAGATTGAGCCAAATTGCTTGATGAAGGCACAAATCTCTGGTATTGTGGAAATCTAAATCTTTTAGTTTGAATTTCAATAGTTTGGACGGTTTCTAAGAAATTAGGAATTAATAATTGGGAATTAGGAATTATGTAATCACCTGATTTTCAATCAATTATGTTTTTAAGTTTTTGTTATTAAAAATTTTATAATCATCTGTATATCAAGTATTTATAGAATTTTTATGGTTCAATCGTTAATTTGGGGATTGAGGCCAAACCTAAGGGTTTTTAAAACCCTTAGGGTTTAAATGATCTTGAAAAATTACTATGAATTAACCAAATTAACGATAGAGCTATTTTTATTTGCAAAAGGTGGCTCAAAAACAAACCATTTAACCACTAAAAACCCTAAGAAAATACCCACCAAGTTCACTAAAGACTTTGGACTTCTTGGTGCTTGCCTTAGTGAACTTGGTGGTAAAATTATTCTGTAAATGTAAATACTTGATAATCAGTGTATTGCAACTTGTCCGCCTCCGGCGGATCAACTCATTTCTAACCTATTGACTATCAATACTTTACGAATGAATCTTTTTGAGTTTGCTATGCTTGTAGCCGTAGCTAAAATAAATTACTAGCCCAATCAACAACCATACGCCAAAACCCATCCAGTTGTGTACGCCCAGTTCAGTCATTAGATAAAAATTAGTAATCAAACCCATTACCGGAATCAAGGAAAGTTTTTTGGTAAAAGAGTAATAAGAAATAATTATACAAAAAATCACATAAATCCACATCGGGATTCGATGATACAAACTCCCCCAAAAGCCTTCGCCTAAGTCGCTGAAAGTGAGGAAGTTGATGATACCTTGAGGATAATTATAATACACCAAAGCAACCGTAGTGAGCAACAAACCCGGCACAATAAACTGCCCATTGTAATAAGGCACTCTAAATCGCTGAGTTCCCTCGCGCCCGGGCGGAGTCTCGAGCAACAAAACCCCTCCCGAAACCACCGTAAAGGCAAACAATGTACCGATACTTGCCAAGTCGGTTACTTGGGTAAGGTTCATAAACAAAGCCGGAACTGCCACCAAAAAACCGGTAGCAATGGTAGAAATATAAGGAGTTTTGTACTTGGGGTGAATTTTGGAAAAAGCCTTGGGCAATAAACCATCGCGGCTCATTGACATTAGGATTCTCGGTTGTCCTAATTGATACACCAAAAACACACTTGTAATGGCTACTACGGCACTTACCGAAATAATACCAGCCATAAAATCAATGTTGTTTTGCGCAAAAACGTGCGCCAGAGGGTCGCCCACGTTCATTTCTTTGTAGCTCAACATACCCGTAAGTACCAATGTGATAATCACATACAAAATGGTGCAAAGAATCAGCGCGAAAATCATCGCTTTGGGCATATCTTTTTGGGGATTTTTGCACTCCTCGGCGGTGGTCGATATTGCATCAAAACCTATGTAAGCAAAAAACACCCCCGATACGCCTTTCAAAACTCCCGCCATACCATTGGGCGCAAAAGGATCCCAGTTTTCGGGTTTGACATAAAAAGCCCCTACCGCAATCACCAACAACACAACCGCCAATTTGACTACTACCATAATATTGCCCGCAGTTTTGGACTCTTTGATACCAATATAAACCAAAGAAGTAATGGCTACGGTAATCAATAAAACCGGCAAATCAAAAACCAAGTGAAAACCGCCAATTTGGGGGGCATTTTGCCAAGCGGCGTGCGCTTGTTGGAGATTTTCGGCTAAATCTTTGAGAGCTTTGCCCGAAGCCAGTTGTTTTTCGGCTTCGGCAAAGCCCCGCATCGCCGACAAATAATCCATTGACAAATACTCGGGAAAAGGCAAGCCAAAACCCGCCATCATACTCGTAAAATAATCGGACCAAGAGATAGCTACCGTAATATTACCAATCCCGTATTCCATCACCAAAGCCCAACCCAAAATCCAAGCCACCAACTCGCCAAAAGTGGTGTAGGCGTAGGTATAGGCACTGCCGCTAATGGGTACAGTGGAGGCAAACTCCGCATAGCAAAGCGCGGAAAAAAGGCAGGCAATAGCTGTAAAAATAAATAAAAAAATAACCGCCGGACCGCCGTTGTAAGCCGCCGTACCAATGGTGCTAAAAATACCGGCTCCGATGATAGCTGCAATGCCAAACGAAACCAAATCGGTCAGGTTGAGGTTTTTGCGCAAGTCAGTGGCGTGTTCAAGCTCGTGGTGTTTTACATCTTCTAAAATTTGTGTAACACTCTTTTTGCGGAATAATTGTTTCAATTTATTATCAGTTCTAGTGATTAATGCTGTTAAAAAGTCCGAATTTAAAATAGTTTGTTGATTTATTCAAGGAATAGCCGGTCAGATAAAATGCTAAATTAATTTAATTTTCATAAACAATTGATTATCAAGTATTTATAATAAAAATAAACTTTGGCAAACGCTTAGGATTACCAAAGTTTTGAAAAATTGAGCGCAACAAAGTTATACAATCAGACCGCCATCGGCTACATACACTCCGCCGGTGCAATACGAAGCGGCATCGGAAGCCAAAAACAAAGCCAAGCCCGCCATTTCTTCGGGTTCAGCCATTCGGCGCATCGGAATAAAGTGCATTATTTGTTTGAAAACATTTTCATTTTTCCAGAGGGCTTCACTCATTTTGGTTTTGATTAAACCCGGACAGATTGCGTTTACACGCACGCCGTCTGCGCCCCAGTCACGCGCCATTACTTTGGTCAAAGAAATCAAACCCGACTTGCTCACGCTGTAGATACCGGTTTTTTCGTCGGGTTTGATACCGGCTACCGAGCTGATGTTGATTACATTGCCTTGGTTTTTTTTCAATTCAGGGTAGGCTACTTTGCCCAACATAAATGCGCCTTTGAGATTGACCTCCATTATTTTGTCAAAAGCCGAGTCTTCGGTAGCCACTACCGGACCAAAAGCCGGATTGGTTGCCGCGTTATTGACCACAATATCCAACCTGCCGTATTTTTCAATGGTTTGCCTGACCAAACTTTCCAAATCTTCTTTTTTGCCATTGTGGGCTTGGATAGCGGTTACTTCAATGCCTTCTTTTTTAAAATCTTCGGCTACTCGGTCGAGGTCTTCTTGTTTGCGGCTCGAGATTACAACTTTGGCTCCTACCTGCCCATACGCGCGGGCAATGGCTTCGCCTATTCCTTTACTGGCTCCGGTAATAATGGCTACTTTACCATCTAATCTAAATTTGTCAAGAATATTCATTTCTTCAATTGTTTATATTTTTTCGTGTAAAAATAATAGCCGAACCGCAAAAGTGCTAATTTGCCGAAAAACTTGCGCAATAAATTTTCTGAAACTGGACAAATCGCTGTGCCGAAAACAAAAGAGCCGGAAGAGATAACTAACTCATTATCAATTCATTGAGGTATAAAAAAAGTCAGGCTTGATGCCTGACTTTTTTAATTTCTTTAAGTTAAAATGGTTTGGTTTGGAAAACGAAGATTAGCAAAGGCTTTTTTAACAAATACAAAACATTGATATTAAAACATTGACCATCAGCTCTTTCGGACTTTACCGGCTGCTTTTTCAATCGTGCAGGTGGATTTTTCGTAGTCCCGGGTTTGCTGACCGCCCATAAAACTGGACGAAAGCTGAACCGCCAACAGCAGGGCGAGTCCGGCTAAAAATACCTTCAAAAAATTGAGGTTTTGGGTTTGGGTTTTACTTAATCTTATATTTTCCATTTGATTTCTAAAGTTATATGGTTATGATGTTAAATAGTGATAATCCAAACGTATGCCATTTTGTATAACTAGCTGATTATCAATTACTTATAAAATAGAAGCCTTCACAAGTGTTCGTTTGTGTACAAATATGAACACTTTTGTCCGAGAAAGTGTCCGTAAACGAGAACTTTAACAGCAATTTAACAAAATAATATTCCGATTAATAATCAATAATGAGTTAAAAATTCCTTAATTGATTGTTAAAAAATGTTAAATCAGAATAATATTTTGATTTTGAAGAAATAACTCTAGTTTAGTTTGGCGATTTAGTATTCATTATCAGATTACGATTGAAATATCCTGCCTTGAACATTTGAATACATAACTAATTGATTATGAGGCACTTACTAATTTTATTTTTAATTGGATTGCTTATTTTTTCTTGTAAAGAAAAAGAAAGTAAAGTACAAAAAGCGAATACTGCAAAAACACTTGTAGTAGAAAAAAAGCCAAAAACGACTGTAATTCCCGACTCTATGCAGTGGAAATATCCAAAACCCGATAGTTACTTTGAACGATATTTATACTATGATATTAATAGAGATGGTTTTAAGGATAGTGTAATTGTAAATGATGCAGACGGTTGGAAGAGCAAATATTCCAATCATACCATTTTAGCTATCAATGGTAAAGACCAAAAAAAAATGCAAATCAAGTATATCGACCATTTTCCTTTGATAAAACATTTAGTAAAATATCCACTTGACTATGAAAGTAAAATAAATTACCCTTTTTTAGAAGTAATGAAAACTGGGCTAGGTACCAAAGCCCAAAAGCCAGATCCATCTTTGCAATGGATAATAGAAGGGCTGATGAGCCGGCATAATTTAATTAATCATCTTTATTTTCAGCAGGTTTTTCGGTTTAAACCAAGATTCTTAAAAGGTGATTTTAAGTTTCCTGAAAGCTACTACCTTGAAATAGATACTGATACCTTGGAAAAAGTAGCCAAATCTATGAACTATCCTGAACTTGCTATGTATGAACCTTCTGACTATATCTCTAATAACTCTAATCAAGAAATGGGTAAACTTCTGATTTATCGTGGTTCAAGTTTGTATTCTATTAACATCGAAGCCATCAAAAAAATGGATAGTAATTATAAAGAATTGAAGAAAGTTACTAAATCAAAAATGTATCAGATCTATACTATGTCTCACGCGGTAGCTGCCCAAAAAGGAAATGCTTATGCTTATATATTTGTATCAGACTATGACCTTAATGGAAAAAATTATAGAAGATCAATGCCTTCCATCAAAAATGTAGATTTAATAAAAGATGGGTATGTTTTAATTACAAAAGAAGACCAAAAATCATTACATAACTTTTTAGTAAATATTGAAACCGGATTTTGTGTAGAATTAACTCCATCCCGAGCTAGAATGAATTTTGAAGTTCTTATGAATGAAATGGACAAATTGGCTAAATAAAAACAAAACCCTGAATACATAACTAATTGATTATGAGATATTTATGCATATTTTAAAAAATAAAAACTACTCCGCCACTACTCAAAACTGCACTTGAATACCCGGACCGAGTAAATAAAACCACGTACCTGCCGACAAAAAATAACCGCCCCCCAAATAAATTGGAAACGAAAATCGCCGCCTTTCCAACTTTTGCAAAGGGTGAATACTCATAATACCTACCACCCCTACATCGCGGTTGGTGTTGTTTTGGTTAAAATTAAAGGCGTTCAATGCCAAAAAACCCGCCCCAAAACGCAAGGGCTTGAGCCGATTGATGCGAGTCTTGTGATAAAAACCAAATTGCGCCACGACCGCCATACTCACCCCGCCCAGATTGCCAAATCCGGTTTCATTGACTCGCTTGATAATCAAACCCGCCGGAAACGAAACATCAATATCAAAGGAGATTGCCGCCCGCAAAATCACCTTAAACTGCTTGCGAAGGCTCTCGCCATTGTATTTTTCGGATTGATGATAGATTGTGATTTCAATACTGCTCCAAGGTTCTAATTCATAAATTTTTCTGACCATCAACTCATTGATACTCAGGGTTTTGGGTGAGCAATTTTGGCGTTTATAGTAATTGGCGCGCGGCGAGGTACTGCCCGGGCAAATCTGAATTTGGGTAGTCCGATTATCCACCAAGCGATTTTGCGGGTCGTTCATTCGGATTTCTAAAGTCAAAAACTGGATTCCATAAAGTTTTTGGGGACTATCAATGAGGTCTTCGGTAAATTGCAAAACCAAATCGTCAATCGTTTGGCTGGTCAATACCTGCGTACCCAATTCGGCAAGGTTATACACTTCTTGATTTTGGCATTTGAGTTCCACAAAATCAAAACTCCGAACTTGCTGATACTCTTGCACTTGCAGACTTTGATAGGTGTTTTGGCTATGGTTATACAGGTTGATTTCTTTTTTGTTGATATCCAAAGGCACTTTAGCTTTAAAAATCATTGCATTGTCGGTACGCAGCGAGGTGTCAATTTTTACTTCTGTCAAACCCTCAAAATAAAAATTAGCTCTTTGCAAACCCTTGCCCTCAATTTTGATTTCAATGTTTTCGTTGGGGCTTACCGTTCTTTGGCTTGTCCAATCTTGCCCTTCGTGCAAAAGGCTGATTTTATCGATTTGGGTAGGTTCGATGATGTCAAAATTGGTCAAAAACACCGCTTGGTCGCCATCTTTGATGTATAAATAACCTTCAGATTTGCGATGGTAGTTATACACCCGCAACCAAGCCAATACTTTGCCGTTGTTGAGCATTTTGCGGGTAAAAATCTCCGCTTTGAGCGAGCCACCCGCCGACTCGGTGTTTTCGAGGCGATAAGTTTTACTCATTTTTAGCCCAAACAAATAGCTCAATTCTATCTCAATGCCCTCATTGCGGTTTTTTTCGTTCAAAATCACGTCCGACAAAGAAGCTCGCAAAAAACCCAAACGCGCCGGTTTTATTTTGAAAGTATATTGAATCGGCGCAATTTGATAGGTCAGTTTTTTGCCCTCAACCAGCATCGGCAAAAACGAATTGAGGCGAATCGCAATTTTTTGTTCGCCCAATTTATGGGGCAAAATATGCAAAAAAAGCCGGTCTTGACGCTTGCTCACCCGATAATCCAAAGCCGGACTATTTATCCATTCGTCTTGGGTTTGGATATTTTCGCTAAAATTGCTCAAAATCTCAAAGGTTTGTTCCTCGCCAATAAACAATTCATCGGTTTGTGGGCGAATTTGGGCAGTTGTAAAGTGATAAGCCAACAAAGCCAACTCAAAATTAGCCCGCCGAAACTGCCCAAATTGCTGATAACCTACTTCAAAAAGTAAGGTTGGAAAGCGATTTTTGAGCCAAGATTTGAACCGGATTTTGGTTTTATATACGCCCTCGCTGATTTTTTGACAAGGGCTGAGAACCTCAAAATCGGCTTCGGGGCGCAGTTCAAGAGCCTCAATATCCAAAAAAGTCCAAGCTTTGAATCTGATTTCTAAAGTAGGAGAATCATCTAAGGTATTGAAAGTCAGGTATTTATGATTTTGGATAGTGATAGCGTGGTTGTACCAAGCATAGGTATTGGTATCAATCCGCACCTCTACGTCTTGCCAAAAATCGCTCAAGGCATTTTGTGCCGAGGCAAAATGGCAAGTCAGCAACCATATCAATAAGCCCAAGTATTTAGGTAATGAATAGTGAATGACGTAGCGTGAATAATTTTTAATCATTTGAAAATCAATAGGTTATCAAAAAATATCGTTTATATTATTTCTTTGGAATGATTACAAAATAAAGTAACCCTTTTAAAGGTTCTTCACCACTTTTCAGGAAAATTGTAATGCAGGCTGTCTAGCCTGCCCGCGTAAATGAGTTGAGGCTTAGAGTAAAGCCAGAATTTCCTCAAAATGGGTAAAGAACCCTTTTAAAAATATAATTAATTGATAATCAGGTGATTATATAATTTCTAATTCCTAATTATTAATTTCTAATTTCTAATACCTTTCTTGTTACTAGGTAAAATTCTCAGCATCAATATTTTTACAAAAATAAGCCAATATTTTGTACTTCCTTGTTAATCAATGATAGCTCAAAAATCCAAAAGCCTAAAAATTTTCGTAGATATAAACAAAAAAATGAGAAATTGTAAAAAAGCCGACATTTTGGCTTGGATTCTTGCTTTTACTTTGAAGAAAAATTAATTAAAAAATGAAAAAGTTAAAATTTTTGAGTGGATTGCTAATACTTTGGCTGAGTTTGATTCAGTTGGCAACCGCCCAAGACGAATCCGCTAAGCGTCAAAAACAATTCAATTTGAGTAGTCAATTAGCCATTCAAGGCTACGACCCGGTGGGCTATTTTGTCAGCAGCAAAGCTGTAAAAGGCAAAAAAGAGTTTCAATACACCCACAAAGGCGTAAAATACTACTTTGCCAACCAAACCAACCTCAATACTTTCAAACAAAACCCCGACAAGTACGAACCTGCCTACGGGGGCTGGTGCGCGTATGCCATAGGTGCCAAAAACGATAAAGTATCCATTGACCCGGGTACTTTTAAAATCAAAAACGGCAAACTCTTTTTGTTTTATAATTCTTGGGGTACCAATACACTCAATTATTGGAATGACGACGAAGCCAATCTATACAAAAAGGCTGAGTCCAATTGGAAGAAAATATACAACTAATTGATTATCAAATACTTATGAAAAATATAATTAGTTGGATAGCGCAAATCATTGCGGCAGTGATTATGTTTCAGACTTTGTTTTTTAAGTTTAGTGCCGCCCCCGAAAGCGTCGAAATCTTTACTCGTTTGGGAGTAGAACCTTGGGGACGCATCGGGGTGGGAGTGCTTGAATTGATAGCCTCCTTGTTGTTGTTAGTCCCGCGTACCGCTTGGGCTGGGGCTTTGTTGGGAGTTGGTTTGATGGCAGGAGCGATTTTTTCTCACCTTACGCAGTTGGGGATTGTGATTCAAAATGACGGTGGACAGTTGTTTATCTATGCAGTATTGGTTTTGATTTGTTCTCTGACGGTTTTATACCTTCACCGCGCCAAGATTCCATTAGTCTCGAAGTTAATAGCTTAGTTTGTCAATTACACCCACGACTTTGTTGTGGGTATAATTTTTTTTATACCCTTCCAACTTCTAAGCAATATTATAAGTAACTGATAATCAGTTATTTATAAATATTTTAACGTGAGCGTTTTTTATTTTATTAAAAAAGTACAATTTAATAAAGCTATTTGAAATGCTCAAATTTCCTCAAAAATAGTCAGTCCGCCTCTGGCGAGAACAGACTATTTTTGGGGAAATTTGATACAGCTTGAATTAATTGAAATATCGTTTGATAGCTAAAAATAATACAAATTGAAAATTTATAAAAGTTCAAAATTATTCAATTTCCAGTCATAAGTATTTGATAATCAAGCGATTATAAAAATATTCACGTTTTTTATACCTTTATCCTTGGACAGTGGCACCCAGCCCAACATCATTCTTGCAAAGTAATGAATAAGCCCTTGTTATTCAATGAATTTGTTTACTCAATAAAAAGCACTAAATCGACAAAATACTTTAAATAAAAAAACTTCAAAAAATATAATTTTTATTTTTGCTCAAAAAGCCAGATAAAACCAACAATAATTTTGCTTTTAATAAATTTTAATTGTTAATAGCTCTATTTTGCCAAATAATACTCCAAAATTTAGCTTTTCAATCATAAAATTATTTATATCCAAAAATTAAACCTTGGGCTTATTATATTCGTTGAACTAAAAAAAATGCAATTTTTTATAAATAATTTATTGGATTTCTCGAAAACGTTTGTAATTTTGCCCTATGAATCACGCAAGAAAATATGCCTATTACGATTATTGTTATTCACCCAACAAGGTGGAAAGGGCGTGTTTTTTTCAAAATTAAATGATTAATCTCGAAAAAAGATAAACACAAGCCCAATTCCGCCTTCGGAGTTGGGTTTTTTTGTGTGGTGGCAAAGTATGAATATGATAACTAATACTACTGTACATTTTTTTAACCAATAAGAAGCTAAGGAAGCTAAGTCATTGATTATCAGTACTTTGCGCCTTAGCGTCCTTGCGCGAAAATAGAATTGTATAGTAGTATTATGAGAACCAAAATTGCTTCGCAAACTACTGATAATGAGTAAGTTAGTAAAAAATAATTCTTAAAATTGAATTTTGACTTTCGTTTAAATAAATTTTAGCAATATGAGAGAAGAACCCAAAGACCGATTTCCGCGCGACAATGACGGATACTACATTTATGATATAGCCAACACCCACCTCAGCCAAGATTATGAAAGATACACGCCCGAAGACCATAAGGTTTGGCAGATTTTGTACGAAAGGCAAATGAAAAACTTGCCCGGCAAAGTTACCGCCGACTACTTACGCGGGATTGAGCAAATCAAATTTGTGGCTGACCATATCCCCAATTTTGCCGAAACCAATCAAATCTTGACTTCACTGACCGGCTGGCGGGTATATGTAGTGCCGGGGCTGATTCCGACCAAAGCGTTTTTTGAATTGATGCGCGACCGCAATTTTTGCGCTACGACTTGGCTTCGCACTATGAGTCAGTTGGATTATTTGGAAGAGCCGGATATGTTTCACGATGTATTTGGTCACGTACCGCTTTTGACGAATCAAAACTTGTGTGATTTTTTGGTCAAGTTGAGCCAGATTGCCCTCAAGCACATTGATAGTCCGGTGGCACTGGAAGCCATTGCGCGCATTTATTGGTTTACGGTAGAGTTTGGGTTGATTCAAGAGCCGGAGGGCTTGCGGATTTATGGGGCAGGTATTGTATCCTCGAGTGGCGAAACCGAATACTCTTTGTTTGACTCCACGCCTGAGCGTGTGCCTTTTGATGTCAAAACCCTTATCAATACCCCTTATCGCAAAGATGCTTATCAAGCGCGTTATTTTGTGATTAGCTCATTTGAACAATTGTATAATTCGATTGGCGAAATTGAACGCGAAATCGATGCTTTGGTTGAGCAAGCCTTGGCGATTGTGATGTAAAAACATTTAAAAATGGGTCTTCACCGCTTTTGAGTGATTTTGCTCATTAATTTCATCAAGTTGTCGCTTGATGAAATTAACGAGCAAAGCTCTGAGGAGTCTTAAAATCTTGATAATCAATTATTTAGATTTTCCGTTCCTCGAAGTCCGCAAAGAATGATTTTTTTAGAAGATGACTCCTCAAAACCCGTGAAGACTCAAATCATCAATTTATTCTACCACCCAAGTCAAAGTGCTGCGGTTTTTGTCTTTAAAGCCTACATTTTGGTACAATTCCTTGGCGCGCGTATTATAGCTTTCGGTTTGGAGGTGTAAAGCGTTCAATTGCAAGGGTTTAGCTAATTTTTGAATTTCATTCAATGCTTGTTTGCCAATGCCTTGACTACGATATTCAGGCGCAATAAAAAACTCATCAACAAAAGCATCTTTCCCGCCATACTCAAAAGTATAACCAAATGTAAGCGCAATATAACCTAAAAACTGATTTTCCGATTTAATCAACCAAATTTTGCCATAGTGCGGATTTTGCAAAAAATCTAAGACAATCCGGCTATGTTGTTCATAATCAAAGGGATAATCAAAATGACGATAAAATTTTTCAATCAATGGCAGCAAATCGTTCAAATGCTGAGTTTGGGCTTCTATTAATTCAAAAGGCATTTTTCTATTTTTAAAAATGAGTTTATAGTTTTTAAATCATTGATTATCAATAAATTAACGTAAATATTTTGAGAAATATTGAAAAAGTACAAAAAATAAATCTTTAAAAAACAATCTAAAATCCCCCCAAGCCGTCATCCTGCGTGGAACTTTGTTAAATT
>JALONJ010000070.1:16493-22942 GCA_025455045.1 Microscillaceae bacterium
GGAACTTTGTTAAATTGCTATGTTTTAAAATATTTCTGTAATTAATTGAAAATCAACAAATTATAATTATACAAAAGCGAAAAAAGTCCACAAAGTTCCACGCAGGATGACGTGGTTGTGGTATTTTTATTGGTTCAGTTTTTCATTAACTAATTGGTTATCAGTATTTTATATACTTTTACAAAAATCATATTAAATATTTGTTATATTAAAATAATACAATTTTATTTTTGAAACAATTGATTTTTTGCCAGAAAGAGCGCATTTTTGTATCATAATTAGCTCATTATCAAATAGTTACTAAGATTATCAAAGAGTTGATTGTCTAATATTACTTTCAAAATAGCCCCAATTGACCAAGCCTGATGAATAGTGCCTTTGCCCAATTGCGGGTTTTCGCCATCAAAAATCTCCGAAATTCCGTGTAGGCAAGTATCCTTGTAAAAATGATTTTTGAGGGTATTGAGTTGTTTTTTGACCAAAGTTCGGGCAGATTTTGAATGTTTGTTCACTTTCAAATAAGCCGCGAAATATTCACCCAACAAAAATACCCAAACCGTGCCTTGATGATACGCCGTATCGCGTTGCCACTGGTCGCCTTGGTAAACTGCCTGAAAATCAGGGTGTTGCGGGTTCAAAGAGCGCAAACCAAAATCGGTATAGAGATATTCGGTAATTATTTCTAAAACTTTGGCTTCTTCGGTTTCATTCAATAAACTAAACGGCAAACTCAAAGCATAAATTTGATTGGGGCGAATGCTGCGGTCAATCAACTTATCGGGAATGATGACATCATTCAAATACCCATCTTCATTTAAAAAATAGGTTTTGAAATTGCTTAAAATCTTGATTATCAATGAATTATATCTATCGGCATCTTGCTCCAATAACAAGGCGAAATATTGATGAATTTTTAAAGCATTGTACCACAAAGCATTGATTTCTACCGCACAGCCGCGCCGAGGGGTAACTACAAAATCGCCCACTTTGGCATCCATCCAAGTCAATTGCACGCCTTCTTCGCCCCCCGAAAGTAATCCTTCGGGCGTAACTTTGATGTGGTAGCGCGTGCCTTGAATATGATATTCAATGATTTCGGTCAATTTTTCAAAAATTTCGGCGATAAACTCCTTGTCGACAAATTTTTGGTAATATTCATACAAAGCAATAAAAAGCCATAAAGTTGCATCAATGGTGTTGTATTCTAGTTCTTCGCCATTATCAGGAAAGCGATTGGGCAACATACCCTGATTCAAATATTGCAAAAATGTTTTCAAAATTGATTTGGCAGTCGCTTGCTTGCCGGTACTAATACAAAGTCCTCGCAGCGCAATCATAGTATCGCGCCCCCAATCGGTAAACCAGTGATAACCCGCGATAATCGTCTCACTATCAGTCGATTGGCGTTTGACAATAAACTGCTCGCCAGCGACTAACAAATCTTGGACAAACTCATTTTGTTTGGCAAATTGGGCGGTAATTTTCTTAACTCGTTCTATTTCAGCCCATTGCAAATCAATCGGATTGGCTTGCATCATTGCTTCATCGGTTGAGAAAGTCAAATAAACTTGAGTACTCGACTCCAGCCAAACTTCAAATTGCCCAATGGTGCAACTATCTTCGTGAAAATCCAAGCCGCGCTGTTTTTCGGCTTCGTATTCGTGCTTATGATACCACACTTTATTTGCCTGCCATTCACCTTTGCTGGCTTTGATAAATAAGGGCGGCGCGCCATAATGCGCGTAAACTACCTGATAATCAGCCTTTTGGGTATGATAAAAATCAAAATAATCGTTTTGGTGCATCAAACTGTGATAATCTCGATAGACCAAAAAAGGCTTTAATTTTAGTTTAAAAGGTTTCAAGCCCACATTGGCGTATTGCACCACCGTAGTATTAGAGTCTTGCACCATAAAAACCGTTTTTTTGACTTGGTAGCCTTCAAAACTAAAATGGGCTTCGGGCAAGGGTTGACGATTAAATTTCTCGAAATATTGAAATCCCTTGGGGTCAATCGCGTTGGGATATTGATTAGTCGAGAGTTCTACATAATTTTCAGCATCATAATACAATTCCTCTGCAACCCGCGAAACTAGCACCCTCCGCTCGGTAGGCGGGTTAAAAGAAGCCACCAGCAACCCGTGATAACGGCGGGTATTCGTACCAATGATGCTCGAGGAGGCATAACCTCCCAAACCATTGGGGTAGATCCACTCTTTTTGGCTAAGGTTTTGAAATGAATCCAATTTATCTTGCATTTTTCTAGGTTTTGCGGTTAGGTTTTATAAACTATAAGATAACCTCTTGTCGATTTATAAGCAATTGATTATCAAATACTTACAAAAATTTAGTTATTGAAAACTCACGAAATTTGGTTTAAAACCTATTTAAAAATTGTATTTTTCTAATATTTTTGATTTTGAAATAGGTTTTGTTTTATGAAATATAAAAAAGTAAGATTATCTCTTTTTTGTAATCGCTTGATTTTCAAGGCTTTGCAATAGGTTGTCTAAAAGTCTGTAAAATTGTATTATTTTAATTTCCAGTCAATATATTTTTAGCTTTAATGATGTTATATTATTAAACCGATTATTTTTAGAATTAAAACCTAACTTAATTCATCATTTTTGTATTTAGAAAAACGATGATTTATATTGTATAGTTATACATAATATTGAAATAATGCAAATTTTAAATTTTAATTTACATAATTAACTGATTACCAGATAATTATAGAAAAGCTGATTGAAGAATCGCATTACTTAACCAATTCTTGGTTTTTATTTTGGGCTTCGCTGTTTTGGGCTTTGGCTTGGAGTTGGGTAGTAGCTTGGGTTTGTAAGTTTTGAATCGAACCGCTTCCGCTTACCTGACGAAAAGGCAAATGACTCAAAGCTTCTAAAATAGCTTGGGTTTCGGCAAGAGTTACTTCTAATATTAATTTTTGTTCGTTGTTCATTTAATTGAGGTTTATTAGTTAAATTATTAATAATCAATTAGTTAGCCAACTCTAAAAAATGCTTAATTATCAGAATTGGCTAACTATTTAAAAATTTACTTCGCCATAAATACTCATTACATCTATGACCATTACTTGGGTGGTTGAGCCGTTTTTCAAGGTGGCGTGGTGAGTAAGAAAAGTAGTAGAACTAGGCAAATCGGTAGCTACCGTAGTATCTAAAACAGTGGCTTCGGTATGGCGATTTATCAATTTGATAGCCATACTTCCAGCTCCAGGCGCAGCACTAATAATAAAATCATAAGTAACTTGAAGACTATTCCGCGGCATACTTGCGCCTATATCTACTTTGGTGGCTGTGCCACTGGCATCGTTGTAGATTAAAAACCAATTGCCGGTATTGCTATCTGTAGTATCAAAGCCAATTCCGATTAAATTAGTCAAGGTAGAAGGGTTGGCATTCAATATACTCGTACTAGCCCATAAACCAATAAATGCTTGAACTCCAGCTACATCCGTCCCACTATCAATGGCGAAGCGGGTTTGAACCAAAAAACCATCTAATAAGCTCACTTGCCCAACGTTAGTGCGGATTCCGGCAACCGAACTAGCCGAGGCAGCCCCAGTGAAGCGAGTGCGCCGGAGGCGACTGGTGAGGCTACCACTCGCAAGAGCCGGATGAGAGACAGTTCCTGAAGTTTGTTGTGGGTAGTTGACTCCAGTACCTGTATTGGTACCAGAGCTAGGTCGCCATAAGAAATAATCGCCCGTAAATAGCTTTTTCAGCTTTTTGTCCAGTTCGGTTTGTTGGGCAGTAGAAACAGGTTTATTGGCATCCGTAGTATTGTCCACATTGCCTAGCCCGACCGAAGTTTTGTCTAGGGTTTGCCAAGATTTATCACCTCGTAAGTATTGGGCGGTAGTTCCGGCGGTGAGAGTGTTTTCTTTGGCATTGAGGGCAGTTTGTTGAGCAGTGGAAACAGGTTTATTGGCATCCGTCGTATTGTCCACATTGCCTAGCCCGACCGAAGTTTTGTCTAGGGTTTGCCAAGATTTATCACCTCGTAAGTATTGGGCGGTAGTTCCGGCGGTGAGGGTGTTTTCTTTGCCATTTAAGGCAGTTTGTTGGGCAGCGGAAACCGGCTTGTTGGCATCCGTCGTATTGTCCACATTGCCCAAACCAACATCGGTTTTGCCCAATACAACTACCCCAGTTTGGCTATTTACGCTGGTTACATTTCCACCTCCGCCGCTTGGGTAAGATATTGCCTGCCAAGAACTCAAATTATTGGGGGTATCAGCCACCAAGATATAAGTTCATTGAATTGTCGGAACGAATACACCAATCGCCTCTTTGTCCTATCAAGGTTAGCATAGCGGTTTGATTAGCAACTGTCCCTAAAAATTGACTAATGGCAACTGCGGGAATTTGGGAGGTAGGGATTACTCCACCTACTAGGTCGGCTTTTAAATTTAATGCAGTTTGAGTAGCCGTAGAAATAGGTTTACTGACATCTGTGGTATTGTCCACATTACTTAAGCCTACCGAAGTTTTATTTAAAGTTTGCCAAGATTTATCGCCTCGCCAATATTGAGCGGTAGTTCCCAAAGGTATTTTGAACTCGATTTGAGGGTCTAAAATATCAACTTGACTCCAGATTTCGCCCTTAAATTGTTGGAAAGTACACCTTTTGCCCGAAGCCAAAGCAAAATTGCTGGAAGTACGACATTCCAAATTTGAGCTATGAATAAAATTAATTGTAAATGCTGAAGCATTGATTATGGTGATGGGATGTGAGGCTTCAGAAGATAAGGCAGTTATGTTTTGAGTTGCTGAAGCGGCTAAATATAATACGCCCAAATGTTTGCCAAATACGAGTACTCCATTACTCATATTAGCCAAATTGAGTGCTGTTTCTAGGTTAGAAAAACCAGATTCTAATCTTTTTTGAGCTATGATGCCATTGGCAATGTTTTGTTGTTCAAAACCAGCGGAGGCAAATTGAGTGCTATCGATAATCGTATCATTTAAAACATTGCCTTTTAGCAAGGCATTGGTAAACTCACACCTTTGAATAATGGTCAATTCATTCGATTGGTTATTGAAAGCGATGCTGTGAGATTCGAACAAAATATCTCTAAAAAGCCCTCGATAATTCAATAAATCAGCAAAGCTATCGCCATTAATTACACAATCATTGATGCGATTAGAACCCCATTGAAATAACTCGATAGAATTATAAAAAGCCGGATTATAAAAATCTTCTTCATCAGCCATAGATAAGGCTCCAGCCGGAAAATACAAACGACTAAATATACTATCATTGCCACCGCTTTCTCGGCCACCTAAAAAAATAAAAGTATTTGAACTATCATCTTGAAAAATAGTAGAAGCCTCGAGTCGCCGCCGCGCAAACACCGGAAATGATTGCCCATAATTATTGCCAAAGCCTGACCAGTTTCGAATTGTGAAGTTGTTTTTTAAGCTATTGCCAAAACTAAAGCGATGTATATCATCATTGCCGATGCCCCTAGATTCGTATAAGGCGTAGTAATCTGCGCCATCTTTGATAATATGAATATCTCCACACGACGAATCAACCATTTGAGTTTGATTATTACCGGTTGTTAGGTTCAGATTAAATGGACTAAGCGTAGGTGCCACACTTAGGTTGGCACTAAACTGGATTCTACGGGCTTTCGAGTTTTCATATAGTGTATTATGGTTAGGTACATAGAAACCATAAACTAAGCCATCCGAATCAATGGCGAAATCACCCCTAGGAGTACCTATCAACATAAGAGCCGAATCTAAGTCGTGCAGATTTATTTTTTGGGTTAAAATAGGCGTATTGTTAATGCTGTTGCCAAAGTTCAATACATACAATAAGGGATAAAAAGGATTGAAAGTAAGCGGACCCATTGCCCCAAAGATAAACATATAAAAATTGCCTTGATACTCGAGAATAGTCATTTTTCCGCCCGCTCCGTGGATTTTCCCTTCGGTTTCTAGGTCGTTTGCCGAAGTGCTATATACCAAGGTATGGGTCCCAGCTATTGCCAAAATCGGCTCGGTAAAGATCATTTGAAAAATCAACATAAAATAAATGAAAATTTGCGCCATTTTTAAAAGTAGTTAACTTACCAATAGTCGCACTAACAATTGGGCTTTCCAATTTATTCAAATCGGTCCAACTACTAATCGGGTTTAAAAAGCTACTGCCAAAATTGGCGCGATATATTTTGCCATTGGTGATATTGCTGGCAAAAACATAGCATCCACTATCATCTTGGACCGCCACCATACCATAAGAAGTAGAAAAGGTGCTAATTCCGAAAAAATCGGATAAAGTACTGATACTAGGCTCGTTATTTAGCCCACTCTCGGCATAGGGTGTGATTTCAGTATGATGTAGTTAATTGTCTCTAGGGTAGAGGAATTTCCAAGCTTGTTCCCATCGACCTTTGGTCAAGACTAAACTTCTTAGCA
>JALONJ010000071.1 GCA_025455045.1 Microscillaceae bacterium
TCCACGCAGGATGACGACTTGGGGGGATTTTAGATTGTTTTTTAAAGATTTATTTTTTGTACTTTTTCAATATTTCTCAAAATATTCACGTTAAATTATAGAAATTTGTAAAAAAGGCGCGGTTGGAACCGCGCATTAGGCTCGGCTAGATTGGAAACCTAGCCGATTGAGGGTAATTTCTAACACACCAACAACAGCAAAAAAACTCAAAACTATTGTCAGCGTGGTGCATAACGAGTATAAGTTTTGCTCCCTAGAATCAAATTTTCACCTTCTATTTTAACAGTTACAGTTTCTTTTTCTTTCATCTTGCCACAATCCTTACATTCCATGGTAAGTTGATCGCCAGTTAGAGACCATTTTCCTACCCACATTTCCGATTCTCCACCCGGTCCTTGGACTGCCAATCGCCCATCTTTGAAAAAGTCAATTCCTAAATTGTCACTGGTAGTTTGCCAGCCATAAGTACCTTCTTTGCTATACATAAAATTTTTAAGGTCGGCTTCAGAAACTTCAGGTTTGGGTTCTTCTTTTTTAATTTCTGAATCTTTTTTGGTAGTTTCTTGGCTTACAGTGTCTTTTTTCTCAGATTCTTGTTTAGATTCATTATCTCCGCAAGCCAGCCATAAAGACGAGGATAGAATAAAGAGCGTGAAAATTTTGATAGTTCTTAGCATATCATTTAATTTGTTAGTTATTTTAAATTGTCAATTAAACCATCATAGGTCTAAAATCAAAATTTTATGACAATAAAATCCTATTTTCTTTAAACTTTTTCAATTAATCTCCTCACTGTCCTAAGATTACGCAATACTATGCTAAGTTTCCAAGCCTATCCCTACCTACCTGCACATTTCTAAACGCACTAAGCACGAGTATCAGCCAACTCAACGCATAGATAAACATTTGAAAATCAAGTATTTATATAAAAAAGTAGCAAAAACTACAGTAATTCCCACTGTAAAATAACTGAACAAAAGTTTGATATTTTAACTTTTACATTTATAAAAATAACAAAAAAGTATAAGCAATTGATAATCAGCATTTTAACTGTATTTTTTCATTAAATTGCCCTTAGCGAAACCCTAGAATTTTTGGAACGAAAGCCGCAAAAAAGCGAGCTTCAGCGAGCGACTAAGCGAATTTTCGGCTTTCGGTTCAAAAATTCAGGATAGTTTCGGTACAGGCTTGATTTTTTGTTTCTTTTTTATCAAGAAAAAAGAAAGTTGTAAAAAAAGTTTATTTATAATCACCTCATTATCAATTAGTTACATAAAGCCTATTTTTAAATGTTCTAAAAAATCAAACATTCGTTTAAAATTTCTACAGTGGGAATTGCTGGCAAAAACTACTGGTTTTATTTTTTTAGTAAAATATGTAAATAGCTGATAAACAGCTACTTATAATTTATGGATAGAAAACAATAAATTGTATGGTCATTCCAAAAGCTAATTTTCCATTAAAATCTCACTAAATTTGCCAATATTTTATTGCCAATTGAGTCTAAACCACCCTAAACCTATCTGTCAAAATCAACAATATGCGCCTATATAAGTTCCTCATTTTCAATCTTTTATCGTTTTTTAGCTTTGCCCAGCCACAGTTAATCGTGCAAGAGCTACCGGCGGGTACGCCCGACTCAGTACGCCTTTATGTAGCCGGCAATTTCAACGCTTGGAATCCGCAAGATGAAAAATATCGCCTCCAAAAACAATCAGATGGAAGTTTTAGTGTAAATTTGCCCAATGCCACCATACCCTATGAGTTTAAATTTACGCAAGGCTCTTGGCAAACCGTCGAAACCGATGAACAAGGCAACGATATTGCCAACCGAATTGCACAAATTACTGATAATCAAGTATTTATAAAAATAAAAGCTTGGAAAAAAGGCGAACCTAAAAAAATGAGTACTGCTTCGGCAAACGTCAAAATCATCGCGGAGGCTTTCAAAATTCCGCAACTTAATCGCAATCGCCGGATATGGGTCTATCTACCCCCCGATTATGAGGCTAATCCCCAAAAACGCTACCCCGTTTTGTATATGCAAGACGGGCAAAACTTGTTTGATGAAGCGACCAGCTACGCAGGCGAGTGGGCAGTGGACAAAACATTGGACGATTTGCACGCCAAAGGCGAATCGGAAGGTATCATTGTAGTAGGCATTGACAATGGCAGTAATTTTCGCGCCAATGAATACTCGCCGTGGAAACGCGCCCGCTTGGGCGGTGGCGAAGGCTACAAATATGTGCGGTTTATTGCCCAAACCCTCAAACCGTATATCGACAAGCGGTTTCGAACCCTCAAACAACGCGAATACACCGGCATTATGGGTAGCTCAATGGGTGGATTGATTTCGTTTTATGCCGGACTCAAGTTTCCCCGAGTATTTGGGCGAGTGGGGGTGTTTTCGCCCTCGTTTTGGTTTGCGCCCAAAATTTATGAATTTGCGCAAACCTATCAAAAACGCCTGCCGTCTAAGTTTTATTTCATCGCGGGCGCGCAAGAAAGTGCCAATCTGGTGCGCGATACCCAAACAATGATTGACATACTCAAAAGTCGAGGCTTTAGCAACCAAGAAATTAGCTATCAGATTCACCCCGACGGCAAACATAGTGAGTGGTATTGGCGGCGCGAATTTGCGACAGCTTATCGGTTTTTGTTTTGAAATTTTGGGGAATTGCGAAAAAATCTCGACAATTGAAAGCTTGTAAAGCCGAAAGACAATCAATTGATAATCAGATACTTAGCCTATAGATTTGCTGATAGGAAAACTGAAAGGATTTATCAAAATTTAATTGAAAAGGTTTTTGATTTGGTATTGCATCTGCCAGTATGCCAAATATTTGTCGGCAATATTCACAACCACGCCTACAAACAATGAAACCACCATACCGGCTACAAACAACAAATGCGAAATCGGTAACTCATAATTAATCATCAAATTGATTGCCAAACCAATCACCGAAAAAGCAAAAACCAAGGAAAAGAAATTGAACACTTTGCCCAAAAACTGATTGTGAAAGCTGAAGGTTGGGTTGGGCATTTCGTTGTTCATATCTTTATTTATTTTAAATTTGTTTATTGATTTATACTTCAAAAGTAGGCAAAAGTTGGCAAATAACAATTTCAAACTCCCAATAGGCTTGTTCAATTTTATGTCAATTTTTGACAAAAAGCGATGGTTTATTTAATTTAATTCATAAAAATTATATTCATTATTTGAAAAATACAATTTTATAAATTATTGATTATCAGGCGCTTATGTATTTTTTGGGTTCAAAAGTATCGAAATAGCGATTAAAATGTTACAAATCAGTAAATTTATAATTCAGTGTAAGGTTTTCAAAAAAATGTCATTTTTTACTATTTTGATTTTTTAAAAGTAGTTTTTAGAGGGTGCATTTCAAATTTACTACCTATCACCCTCTCCTTCGGAGAGGGCAGGGTGAGGCAAAAGAAATGCGTAAATTTGAAATGCACCCTTTTTAGATGCGTGTGATTGCCCAATTCTTGAGGTTAATTTTTCTTGAAAAGTGCCTTGATTTTTAAAAATATTCCTTAAAATTGCGCACAAAGAATATAAAAAAGTAAGTATTTGATTATCAGACACTTACCAACTATTTGGTGGATATATTCAAAATCCAAATAAGTAAATGATGGCAAAAAAACTGTTTTTTAAATCGCTCAAGGTTTTGGCTTGGGTACTTGGTATAGTCTTGCTGTGGGTTATTGTCTTGAAGTGGTTGCCGATTTGGTTTACCCCGACTATGTTTTTTCGCAGTTGGGAAAACTACTTTGCCGGTAAAGATTCGCGGATTTATTATGAATGGGTAAGTTATGCCCACATTTCCGACCACGCCAAAGTAGCGGTGGTTGCCTCCGAAGACCAGCGTTTTCCGACTCATAGCGGGATTGATTTTGCGGCTATTCAGGTGGCTCTCGACGAAGGCAAAAAAACCGGACGGCGGCGCGGGGCAAGCACTATCAGCCAACAAGTAGCCAAAAACGTGTTTTTGTGGCAAGGTGGCGGCTATTTTCGCAAAGCTCTCGAGGTGCCGTTTACGTATTTGATTGAATTGATTTGGGGCAAACAGCGCATTTTGGAAGTTTATTTGAATATTGCCGAAACCGGTCCGCAAACCTTTGGCGTACAAGCGGCGGCAAAACGATATTTTAAAAAAACCGCCCAAAATCTCAATATTTATGAAGCGGCGACCATTGCGGCGGTACTGCCTAGCCCCAATAACTGGCTTATCAATCAGCCCAATGGCTTTGTGATTTGGCGCAGAAATCACACCATTTACCAAATGCAATTGTTGGGCGGAATTTCATATTTACAAAACTTGCGGAAATTTTAACTCTGAAGGTTTAAAAGGCTGATAATCAGGTAATTAGCTAAAAAATAGTCGGAGGCGGAATCGAACCGCCATCTGATGCTCCGGAGGCATCCGTACTATCCATTGTACTATCCAACCAAATTGAGGAGTGCAAATGTAGGTTTTTTTTGCTTTTTAAGCAAATTTTGAAAAATGATATTCCGCTTAAAAACACATAAATAACTGATAATCAATTAGTTACATAATCAACACTTCGGACATTTTTTATAAGTAATTGATTGTCAGCTAGTTATGCTATTTTAAATATTTTATGTAACTAGCTGATAATCAGGCACTTACTAAATAACTAGAAACTATCCAAACCATTGATAACAGTTTTTTAATTTTTTGCCATTTTCATTTGCCATTGTTCTAGTTTTTCTTGCCAAATATTTTCCCAAAGCAACCAATCTTTCAAGGGCAAAATACCACTCACCAACAAGCCTTTGGGTACAACCGAAGCCCACAAATGCGGCAAACTATGGCTGGATTTGCCAAACCAATGCGGCAGAGTATCATAACCCAAAAAATGCGGTAAATTCTGGTAAGTTTCGTGCAAAGCCTGCCAGTCTTGCACCTGAAATTTTTGCCAATCGAAGGCATACAAGCGTTCTATCTCAAGCCAATTGTCCCCTAAATTTACAAAATCTCTATCTAAAAGTAAACTCATAAATTGCTGATTTTCAATTTATTATTAATCAAATAACTTGGCTAGGATAGTCAAAAGGGTCAATGCAAGGGTCGCAATCAAAACCCAAATAAATTCCCAAGCAAGTAGCATCCCAAATGGTTTTGCCCGACATACTATCCAAATAGCCCCCCGCGCGAATGTGTACGTAGGCAATATCGACCACTTCGGCAAATTTTTCTTCGGTTTTGAAATAATTGATGGGCATTTGGTTCTCCACATCAAAAGTAGCTACCACTGTTCCTTCCAACAAAACCTCAAAATAACCCGCGCGGTCAGCCGGTACATAACTCACTTTGTCAATTTTGAGGCGGCGTGCCACATCTTTGGACTGGTCGCCACAATTGTAGTATAAAACCAATTCTTTTTCGTATTTGAGAAATTTAACTACTTTTTGGGCGTTGGTTTCGCTCAAATAGCGCAATTGGCTTTGCGCAAATGCACTCTGGCTCAAACCTACATAGATTAAAATGGCTAACAATATCCGATTCATACACAATGTAGTGTCAAATGATTTATTGGTTTGCTAACGCAAATTTCGGGCTTAAATTTTAGGCTTGGCAGTATTGGCTTGAGCTAAGTTATATAAGTATTTGATAATCAATAGATTACGAAATAATAATTGGATTATTTTTTTGAGGATTGGGGAAGGAAATTCATTTGCAAGTCCGATAAAACTCGTCAAAAGGGCTGAGAGACCCCATTGACGAGGGCGATTTTTTGCTAGTCCGTCCGAACTATTACGCTTAATGTTTTTGGATAAATTGTACCAACAAATCCCAAAGGGCAGTTTTTTGGTCGTTCTCGAGAAGTATTTTGGCTTGACGGACAAATTCTTGTGATTCTTTGACAAAGGTAGTCCTTGCCGAAAACAAGTCGGTAAGAGCTTGCCATTCCTGATTTTCGGAGGTCAAAGGAGCAGATTGATACTGAGCAGTAGAGTTCTCGAGACTTGGGTTGGGTAGATTCATTGGGGTAAAAATTGAGATATAAAAAGTATTGAATAATAAACTAAATGACTGGTAATCAATTAATTATGTGTAGTATCCTTAGCCTGAGATTGCATTACTGCGTTTTATGTGTATTAATGGACTTTATAGACAAAAAGTAAACCCTGAGTTGATTAAAATAGGCTGTAATCCATTGTTTACCCTATACTCTTTTGCGGCGAAAGTGTTACAAATTATTCTCGAATATTCATTTTTTTTGGGTAAATGCCTTTATTTTTGAGAAAAAAAACAAGAAAATGGAGCTTTTTTATAAAGAATTGGGCAGCGAAGGGCAACCCATAGTCATTTTGCACGGTTTGTTTGGTTCTTCCGACAATTGGCTGACTATTGGCAAACAACTAGCCCAACAGCATCGGGTTTTTTTAATTGACCAACGCAACCACGGACAATCGCCATGGAGCGAGGAGTGGGACTACGAGGCTATGAGTGCCGATTTGTGGGAGTTTTTTCAAGCCCAAGATTTGCACAAGGCAGTCGTGGTAGGACACTCGATGGGGGGCAAAACTGCGATGTGGTTTGCCACCCGCTACTACCCCAGTCGAGTAGATAAGTTGGTAGTGGTGGACATATCGCCGCGCGCTTATCGCTTGCACAACCACGATATTGCGGAGGCATTGGCAGGTTTGGATTTGCCATCTTTGGCATCGCGCAAGGCAATTGATGATGAATTGGCAAAGTCTATTCCCGAACTTGGCACAAGGCAATTTCTGCTAAAAAATCTCTATCGTACCGAAGACGACCGATTTGCGTGGCGAATGAACTTGCCGGTCATTCAAAAAAATTTGGCAATTGTGATGGCGGCTCTGCCCGAAAATCTGCAATTTGATGGCAAAACCTTGTTCATTGCCGGCGAAAAGTCGGATTATATCCAAAACAAAGATTTAGCTATTATTCAAGAGCATTTTCCTGATAATCAGATAGTTACTGTCGCGGGCGCGGGGCATTGGGTACACGCCGAAAAACCGGCTGAAGTATTGCAAATCATTCAAGACTTTGTATCAATTGGTTAAGAGATTAATAATTGGGAATTAATTCTACTTTGACACTCCAGAAATGAGTCAGGCGATTTGAACCCAAACCTCGTTCTGTGGCACACAGATGAATCATATTAAAAAGCCAAATTTTCGTTTTCCTACAAAGTGCTGAAGATTCAAAATATTGTTTACATTATTTTTTTTGCTTCAAAGGCAACTAGATGACAAGTTTCGGCGAGTGGTCGATAAATTTTCAAACCTGTCAGGTGTTTAAAACCTGACAGGTTTTGATGAGTGGTGACTCCCAAAAAATTTGTATTCAACTGATTTAACTACTTGGTTTTGAGGTATTTATGATATATTTCGCTCAAAAATTTTTTATCCGGCTCATAATAGCCGCGAGCGATGATTTGCAATTTGGCGGACTGATTCAGGGGGGCATCTAGCCAAAAATCTAGCTCAATGGCTTCCCCTTTTTTGAGTGTAAAGTACTCACTGTCAGCATATTGCAGGGTAGCTTGAGTAGGGTAGTACAGGCAGTCATTGACTTGCAAAACGACTTGATTCAAAAATGAAATTTCATCTTTTTCTTCTTGAATTCGGATTCTAACCCGTTGATTCAAAACACATTGCGGGCTAAGGCTGGTATAGGTATTTTGCTCCGATTTTTTGCCGACAATATCTTGAATAATCTCGGCTTGACGCACAAACTCCTGCCCATTCCACACATACAACCACGGACAGCTTAGGCAATTCCACTCCTTGAAGTCGGCTTGCTCTACCGAAAAAGTCTTGCTTTCCTCGATATTCACTTCTTGCAACACCACGCCGTCCGAAGCCTGCTCGGGAATACCGGCATTCGGGTCAAAACTTTTCGAGGCTGGGTTATAAATCACAATTACATATTTGCCTTTGGGTACATTTTTAAAAGTGGCGGGAGTAGTTTTGTACTTTTTTTCGGCTTTGATACGTTGCCAAGCACTCCACCAGCCAAATTCATTTTCAGGTTTTTTGGCATCTTCCTCCGAAATAATTGCCGCCCAACAGCCCTTGATTGCCGATTTGACCACAATTTTTTTGGCGGTTTGCGCCCACCCACTCACCAATACCAAGCAAAAGATGGATAATAACCAGAGTTTTTTCATAAAAAAAGATTTTAATAGTAATTTTTTCTATTTATCGGCTAAATCTAGCTATAAGGAATGAATAGTGAATAATGTATAGTGAATAATTTTTTAATCGTTTGAAAATCAATAGATTATCAGAAAATATTGTTTACTTTATTTATTTCCCGTTCCTAAAATGTTGAATGAAAATAACTTTTGCCTAAAACCACTCACGCGTGCAGGCTGGCAGCCTGCGTTACCATTTTTCCTGAAAAGTACTGAAGAACCCCAAAAACCATTTCACCAACTACTTCTCCTCCACCTCTTTTTTATACTCCCGCAAAGCCCGAAAAATCGCCGAAGCCATATACAACTGTCCCAGCGCATCTTTTAAGAATTTTTCTTCTTCAGGATTCGACAAAAAACCCAACTCCACCAATACACTCGGCATCGTACTCTCCGAAAGCACCACAAAACCCGCCTGTTTTACGCCTCGGCTTTGGCGTTTTACGCGGTTTTTGAACTGATTTTCAATCTTTTTTGCCAAATTCATACTATTCTCGACGTGGGTTTGTTGATTGAGCGAAAGCAAAATGTAGGTTTCGGGCGCATTGGGGTCAAAATCTTTATAAAACGATTTATAATTTTCTTCCTTAAAAATTGCCGAATTTTCTTGCTTTGCCACCTCCAGATTTTCGTCCGATACGTGCGTACCCATCACATAGGTTTCTGTACCCTTCACCAAAGCCCGCCCCACCAGCTTGGTGGGTGTAGAGTTGCAATGAATGGAGATAAATACATCTGCCCCATTATCAATCGCAATTTTGGGGCGTTTGTGCAACTCGACCAGCTTATCGGTCGTGCGCGTATAAACCACTTTCACATCAGGCATATTTTTTTTAATCAATCGCCCCAATTCCAACGAAACCTGCAAAGTAATATTCTTTTCTTGCGAGTTTTTGCCCAGGTTGCCCGGGTCGCGCCCCCCGTGTCCGGCATCTATCACCACACACTTCAATTGATAGGGCGGTAAAGGCGACAAACTACCAAAAGCCGACAAAATGATAAGAAATGTTAAACAACCTATCCAAAATCCTATTTTCACGCGCGTTGGGTGTTAATTATTGTTAATTCAAAAGGCTAAGATTCGCAAAAATCCATTTTTTTCGATAAAATTGAAACTTAATCGACTAATTTTGCCCACACAAAAGACCTTGTGAAAATCATCTAACTCAAATTAATCGACTTAAATCATTGAAAATCAGTACTTTACATATTTTTTTAACACATTTTTTTTTCTTTGTTTTCAATTTGGGCGCAATTCCCCGCTATCGGCAAAGCTGGAGCCTCGCCTGCGCCCGCCCCACGCGCCATAGGGTAGGGCTTGCAAACCCTACCCTATGGCGCGTGGGGCGGGCGCAGGCGGGGTCTCCACCGTCCGGCATCTATCGGGTGCGCGAATTAATATATAAAGCACTGACTATCAGCATTTTAACTATTTTATTCAATTTTACTTTTACCCATTCTTCCCTTGCCCAAAATCCCATTAACTCTAAAAACAAAATCGATAGCCTCCAAACCAAAAAAACCACCGACACCATCAAAGTCCGCAAAGAAGGTGATTTCAAAACCACCATCGAATACACCGCCAAAGACTCTATCATCACCGATGCCCTCACCGAAGAAATCTACCTCTACGGCGATGCCGAAGTAAACTACGGCGACATCAAACTCAAAGCCGCCCAAATCTACATCAACCAACGCGAGCAAGAAGTAACCGCACGCGGCTTGCGCGACTCTACCGGTCGGCTTAGAGGTCGCCCCGTCTTTACCCAAGGTAGCGACAACTATGAGTCGGACTCAATGCGTTACAATTTCAAATCCGAAAAAGCCGTAGTCAGTGGTATCGACACCAAACAAGGCGATGGCTTTGTCCACGGCGACAAATCCAAGCGCGGAGCCAACGGCGAAATGTATGCCGGTGGCGGACGCTACACTACTTGCAACCTCTCGCACCCACATTGGTACATCAAAGCCGGAAAAATCAAAATGATTCCCGAAAAGCAGGTTGTGAGCGGACCCTTCAATCTGGTCATTGCCGATGTGCCTACGCCTTTGGGCTTTTTCTTAGGCATTTTTCCGGTTACCCAAACCAAGCGGTCGGGCATCATTGTACCTACTTATGGCGAAGTTCAAGACCGGGGGTTTTATTTGCGCAATGGCGGTTATTATTGGGCAATCAACGAAAATATGGCGGCAGAGTTTTTGGGCGAAATTTATACCAATGGCAGTTGGGGTTTTAATACGAATTATTCATACCTCAAACGCTATCGCTTCAGTGGCAGTGCCGCCATTCAATACAATCGGCGCATTGTAGGCGATGGCGAAACCCGACAAGTATTCAATGATTTTTGGATTCGCTGGTCGCACTCCCCCCAACCACGCGGGCGCAGTAGTTTTTCGGCAAACGTCAATTTTGGTTCGAGTCGTTTCAATCAACGCAACTCATTTGACCCCAATCGGCAATTGTCGTCTAATTTCAATTCGGCAATTACCTACAGCACCAGTTTCAATGTCGGCAGTTCTATGGTTACATTGAGCTTAAATGCCCGCCAAGACCAAAATGCTCAAACCAATGTAATGAATGTTACATTACCCGAGTTCAATCTTGGGGTCAATCGGATTTATCCTTTCAAGGTCTTGGGCAACAAAATCCCCAATGCTTTAAAACAAATCAATATTTCTTATCGGGCTACCGGCTTGGTCAGGTTTAGCAATCAAGCCCGCACCACTGCCGGACTGCCGTTTACTCGGATTGTCAATTTGCCCCCCGCGCCCGAGCCTACGCCGGTAGTCAATCCTGTAACAGGTCAAATATTGCAAGGCGCAGGTACAGTAGTAGTTGCCCCGTTGGATTTTAACCTTGATAATTTCTCAGAAATTGCCAAAAATGCCCAAATCGGGGTAGTTCATAACATTCCGATTTCAACTACTTTAAAAATATTTCGTTATTTTAGCCTCAACCCCAGTTTCAACTATCAAGAGACTTGGTATCCCAAACGCCTCGATTATACCTATATTGAGTCGGCGCGCGGGGTGCGTGTCGATACCGTGCAGGGTTTTTCGCGGGTTTATACGTATTCGGCTTCGGCGGGTTTGACGACCAATATTTTTGGAACTTTTTTGTTTGACAAAAAACGCAAGGGCAAATACTTGCAGGCAATTCGCCATACCATTCGCCCCACCATTGGTTGGAGCTACGCGCCCGACCTCTCGGCAGACCGTTATGGATTTTTCCGCACTTTACAAGTCGACTCTACCGGCAGAATCCAATCCGTGCAAAGGTTTTTGGGGTTTGAGCCGGGGGCTTCGGTGAGTACCAATCAAGCTGGGGTAATCAATTTCAGTATTCAAAATATATTTGAAGCTAAGGTAAAACCCAAAGGCGACACCAGCCAACCCAAAAAGATAACCCTCTTGGACAATGTGAGCTTCAATGGCAATTATAACTTGGTGCAAGACAGCCTCAAGCTCTCCAATATTTCCATTACTGCCCGTACTCGACTGTTTGATATGATTGACTTCAACTTTGGGGGCAATCTTGAGCCTTATTTGCGCGTGCCGGATAATCAAAACCCGCAAGGGCGACTTGTCGACCGCCTAGCCATCGCCGAAGGCAAGGGCATTGGGCAATTGAACAACTTTAATGTGGCACTCTCGATGGACTTAACCCCCAAAACCTTCAAAAAAGCCACGCAAGGCAAGGTAAATGATGCCCTTAACCAACGCGGCAATATGGGCGCGCCCGATGCCAAGCGGGGGCTTGGCAACGAAGAAAAACGCCAATTGCAAAATATGCAGGCAAACCCCAACGACTATGTGGATTTTGAAATTCCGTGGACTTTGCGCCTCAATTACAACCTCATCTACAACAAACTCGGTTTTTCGCCTTCGCAAATCGTACAGGTTATCAACTTCAATGGCGATGTAAGCCTGACCAAAACTTGGAAATTTGGCTTTAGTTCGGGTTATGACATCTCGAACAAACGCATTTCGTTTACCAATTTTGATATTTACAAAGACTTACATTGCTGGGAAATGCGTTTCACAATCAACCCATTTGGTACGTTTCAATCGTGGTCGTTTGACATCAATGTCAAATCGAGCCTCTTGCAAGACCTCAAACTCAGCCGCCGCCGCACCTTCTACGACCGAGGTTTGGTGCGATAGTACGGAATGTGGAGAATTGATTTAACTTATTGATAATCAATTAGTTATGAAATGAGTGATTTCTCGATTTTTTCCAATAAAGTCCTTATCATCAACTAATTATGTATTTAAAATCCTTAAGATTAAAAAACTTGGCGAAGTATTGTTAAATTTGTAAAAAACGCAAGGACAATGGCTACAGAAAATCCAAAAATCACCCACATCGAGCGCGTAGAAATCAAAGGCTTGTGGGGCAAATACGACATTGATTGGACACTCAATCGAGATGTTAATATTTTGGTGGGGATTAATGGGAGTGGGAAGAGTACGGTGTTGGATTTGCTGTATGGACATATTACTGGTTACCTAGATTGGATTTACAGACGAGAATTTTATGGCGATATAATAGTATTTTCAAAAAATAAAAAAATTTGGGGATCGAATAGTGGGAAAAAATACAGTAGTGTTCACGACTCTGAATTTGATTTGAAAGCAGATTGGGTTAGCACATTTGATATTGATTTTCAACCTTTAGAAGTCATCCAAAAACTTTCAAATGAAAATGTAAAAACTACTTTAGATTGGGAAATTCATAATTTAATTACTGAATATAAAGGTTTTAAATCGCAAATATTAAATCGAGTCATTGAGACCAATGATAAATCTATTTTAGATACAGATAAGAAATGTCAAGAGATTGTAAATCAGGCTTTTAGCAAAACGGAAAAGAAGATTTTAATTAACGGGAAAAGCGATATAAACTTTCAAGTAGGCGATAAAACTTTAAGCCCTTATGAATTATCATCGGGCGAAAAACAACTCCTGATTATCCTTTTAAAAGTCTTGATTCAAGACAATCAGCCTTATATTTTACTAATGGATGAGCCCGAGATTTCTTTGCATTTGGATTGGCAAGAGCAATTGATTGACAATATTCACCAACTAAACGAAAATTGCCAGATAATTTTGGCTACCCACTCACCGGCAATCTTCCAAAAAGGGCATTGGGACAAAATCACTTATATGGAAGATATTTGTAAAGAATTGATTATCAGCTAATTATCTACTCAATGGATAAAATTAAAAATTACCTTAAGCCGGAAAATATCATTGCGCAGGCTCGCCTCAAGCGTTGTGTAATGGTTTGTACTGAAAGTGAAAATGATGAAGTATTTTGGCAAACAATTTTTGCGAAATTTGCCCCAAATTTGAAAATTTCTTTTTTTTATCCTCACCAAACCGATAGAGGCAAAAAATTGATTTTAAATTTATACGCCCAACATTTGCAATCGGAGTTTGTGTTATGTATAGACAGTGATTATGACTATTTGTTACAAAATTCGGTAATTTGCCAAAATCCATTTATTTTTCAGACTTATGCCAATGGACGCGAAAATTATTTGTGTTTTGCCGAGCGATTAAAAAACCTTGCTATGCAAGCCGGAGGCTTAGAGGAGATTGATTTCGATTTTGAGGGCTTTATGACTGAATATTCAAAAATCACTTTTGAGCTTTTTTTATACTCCGTTTATTTTGAAAAGCAAGCCCAAAGAGGGTTTTCACAGGCAGAGTTTAATCAAACCATTAAATTGTCGGGCAAAATCAAAGCAAGGTTCGGCTTTCAGGCAGAGTTAAGTGCTTTGAGTCAAGTCATTGAAGGTAAAATTCAGGAGTTGAAGTCAAAATATCCAACAACTGAGGTCGTTTCCTTGAAAACCGAACTCCAAGAGTTGGGCTTAAAACCCGAAAATACTTATCTTTTCATAGATGATCACACTATTGAGTCCATTACATTGGTTGCTTTGCGGTCAGCAATTGAGAATGGTAAAAATGAGGTAATCAAAAAATTGAGGCAACTATACCAAAATGATGTAAAGGCTTTTCAACAAAATGAAGCCCAATATCGCACTCAATTCATTGATATAGAGACTCTTATGCAAGAAAATGAAGGTTTTGATAATTGCTTTTTATTGCAGAAAATCCAAACCGATATTCAAAACTTTACTAACCTAAAAAGATTATAACTATCTGATAATCAAGCATTTACATAATTTGATAGAATCAATGACTAAAACCAAAAAACCACCCTTTCGCAATTCCTTGTGGGTTTCGGGGATTTTCGCGCTCTTGTCCTTAGGCTTGGCACTTTATTCGTTTTACAATTTGCAAACTTTTAGGCAAAATGCCCGCCGTGCGCAAGGCAAGGTGATAGAACTCGTTCCGCAACGCAAGGTCTTTCGCCCGCGCGTAAAATTTGCCACCGAGCAAGGCGAAATTATCCGATTTACGGCTACCGTGGGTGCAAGCGACACCACCCAGCTCAAGACCGGTAGTGTAGTGCCGGTTTTGTACCACCCCAAATCGCCCCAAGATGCGATTATTGATGATTATTGGCAAATTTATCAACCCTCGTGGATGATTCTGATTTTTGGGGTCAGCCCCCTTTTGCTGGTTTTGCTGGTTAGGTTTATTTTAGTACCGCGTAACAAATCTTAATTTTTTGAAACGGAAAAGTGTAACGCAGGCTATCTAGCCTGCCTGCGTAAATGCGTTGAGGCTGAGCATAAAGCTAGAATTTCTTGAAAAATGAGCAAAGAAGCAATAAAATAAGCTAAGTATTTGATAATCAGGGTTTTGTGCTTGAAATTATGAACCGGCTTAGGTTTTGATAGATTTTGAATCTTATAAACTATCTTTTGCCTCAACTCAATACTTTGATTTATCTAATAATTTGCCTTTTTTTGCGACTTTCAAAATTAAAAATTAGGTATCAAACACCTTTTTTTAATTTTTAGGGAACAAGAAAAAATAATGTAAACAATATTTTTTGGCAACCTATTGACGTGTTTCGCCTCTGGTGGATTTTCAGGTAATTATAAAATTATTCATTTTACATTATTCACTATTCATTCCTAGATTAATTTCATCCCCTAGAATTGTAAAGGATTGTTGTAGGGAGGACTAATTTTTAATTCCTAATTCGTAATTTCTAATTCCAAATTGAATGAGTTTTTGGGAAAGTTTTTTCTTGTACGATGACAAAAACCCGATGATATTTAGTGCGCCCTATTTTTGGCTGTTTTTTGGGTTTATTATTTTGGTTTATCAGGGCATTTATCAGCGTATTTTTTGGCGCAATTTGTTTTTGCTCTTGATGAGTTTTTTCTTTTATTACAAATCAGGCGGGTATTTTTTTACTTTGTTGATACTTTCTACGGTGGTAGATTACTATTTGTCGGCGTGGATTTATCGGTCGGAGTCCAAGTCCGAGCGCACTTTTTATCTGGTTTGTAGTTTGGTAATCAATTTGGGCTTGTTGGCATATTTCAAATACGCCTACTTTTTTACCGATATGTTTAATCGGGCTTTCCGCACTGAGGTACAAGTGGTTGATTATCTGGCATTTATTACTAATCAATTGTTTGGTTCGCAGTTGGATTACAGTCGGATCATTTTGCCGGTAGGGATTTCGTTTTATACTTTTCAGACCTTGAGCTATACCATTGATGTATATCGCCGCCAGATGGAGCCGGCAAAAAATATATGGGATTTTGCATTTTTCGTAAGTTTTTTCCCCCAATTGGTGGCGGGTCCCATTGTGCGCGCCGTGGATTTTATTCCGCAAATATATCAAGAATACCGCCTCACCCAAGCCGAATATGGTAGAGCTATCTTCTTGATTATCAATGGTTTAATCAAAAAAGTCTTGATTTCGGATTATATCTCTACCAATTTTGTCGACCGCGTTTTTGAAAACCCTTCGGCTTATACCGGCTTCGAAAACTTGATGGCAGTCTATGGCTATGCCATTCAAATTTATTGCGATTTTTCGGGCTATACCGATATGGCTATCGGTTTGTCTTTGTTGTTGGGTTTTCGCTTGAATACCAATTTCAATTCGCCCTACATAGCTACCAGCATCACCGATTTTTGGCGGCGGTGGCATATTTCGCTATCGAGTTGGCTGCGCGATTATTTGTATATTCCTTTGGGGGGCAATCGGGGGGCTTCGGTCTTTACCTATTTAATGTTGCCGATTATGCTTTATGGGGCTTTGATAGCCGATGGTGTTACCCTCACCAATTTGTTGCTACTGTTGGGCATCAGCTTTGCGTGGTTGGTTTATTTGAGCAATCGCGCGCGAAACTTGGCATATTTCACCATTTTGGTCAGCATTGGTTTCATTGTTTGGCTGGGAATCAATCAAGATTGGTGTTTGTTGGCTGGGCTTACACTGATGAATTTGTTTTGGTTGCTATTGTTGTATCGCCCCGATTTGGAGGTTTCGGTTTGTACCTACGCCAATTTGTCTATCACAATGCTGTTGGGGGGCTTGTGGCACGGTGCGAGCTTGCGATTCATTATTTGGGGGGCTTTGCACGGCGTAGCTTTGGCAGTACATAAGCTTTGGCTGGATGCAACCGGCTCTAAAAACTTAGAAGTAAAAGGCTGGCGCAAATTTGTGGGGCAATTTATCACCTTTCATTTTGTGTGTTTTTGTTGGATATATTTTCGGGCAAATGACTTGACTACCGTCAATAAAATCTTGTACCAAATCACAATGAGTTTTAATCCGCAAGTAATTTGGCAAGTCATAAGAGGCTATACCGAAGTATTGAGTTTATTGGTGATTGCCTTTGCCATTCATTGGAGTCCGCGCCGTTGGAAAGACGAATTGGCGCACCGCTTTGCCCTAGTTCCCGATTATGCCAAAGCCCTCGTCATAGCTTTGATTGTCATTGGCTTGTATCAGGCGCGCACTGCCGAAATTCAGCCGTTTATTTATTTTCAGTTTTAACTTTTTAGATTCAAATTCAAGATTCAGGTTCAAAAATTATTAAATCTTATAAAAAGTCATTTTGCTAATTTTATGGTTCTTCACCACTTTTCAGGAATTGCCTTTGGCAATCCCTCTCGCTTTGTCATTCTGAGCGAAGCGAAGAATCTGAAACTCTTGATAATCA
>JALONJ010000479.1 GCA_025455045.1 Microscillaceae bacterium
TTCATTTTGCTTGGTAATGTTCAGAATCACTGAAAAGCGAGAGCTTTTCAGAATTCAATGGAATTGCCTTCGGCAATTCCTGAAAAGTAGCGAAGATTCTTTAAAAATGTTACTTTATTTTGTATCTATTCCTTATTTATTTCTATCATCTTATTCCTAAATTAAAAATGCTATTTTTTGAAGATTTTAGTGCCGGACAAATTTTTGAATTGGGCAATTATACCGTGATCCGGGACGAAGTCCTAGAATTTGCCCAAAAATACGACCCCCAACCATTTCATTTGGACGATGAAGCCGCCCGCCAATCGCTGTTTGGCAGTTTGGCGGCAAGTGGCTGGCATACGGCGGCGATGTATATGCGAATGTACGTAGATGGCTTGTTGAGCAAATCTGCCAGCTTAGGCTCACCTGGGGTCGATGAGTTACGATGGCTCAAGCCGGTCTATCCCAATGATACACTCACCGCCAAATACCGCGTAACTGAGACCCGCACGTCCGAAAAACGCCCGCAAGTGGGTATCGTAGCCGGAGAGTGTGAAATGTATAATCAAAAAAATGAATTGGTAATGACTTTCAAAGGCGTAGGATTTATGCGCCGCCGTCCGACTGATTAAAAAAATCTGACAAAATAGGAAACAAATATTTTATAACTCATTGATTGTGAGGTACTTGCGAAACTTTCGGATTTGTAATTAATCAATGATTGTCAATCGTTTAGCCTAGAATCTCCGCTTGTGGCAGGGCAAGGGCATCGAGACTTCAAGACCTATTGATAATCAACAGTTCTAAAAAACAACCCTGACAATATTATGAATGAGCAATTGGATAAAATCAATTTATTCATAACCCGACTTGATACAGACACACAAGCTGGGTTAAATCATATTTCCAAATCGCAAGCGTACAAAAAAGGTGAGATACTTTTGCGACAAGGCGAGATTTGCAAATATAGTTTTTGGATTGAAAAAGGGATTGTTAGAAAATATTATCTCAATGACGGTAAAGAAATAACCACCGAATTATTATTTGAAAATGACATCGCAGTTTCGTTTCAGAGCTATACTTTGCAAAAGCCTAGCAATGAGATTATTCAAGTGATTGCCGATACTACTGTTTCTAAAATGGAATACAAAAGTTTTCAACAGGCAAAATTAGAATTTCCCAAACTAATGCAGTTGGATTTGTTGATGACCGAATACTATGCCTTGTGGCTGGAGAAGCGTTTGTTTGAGTTTAGTACGCTTGATGCTACCCAACGGTATTTGTTATTGATGTAAGAACACCCCCAAATTATTCAAAATATTCCGCTTACTTATATTGCCTCGTATTTGGGCATTTCTCTTGAGACACTGAGTAGAATCAGGGCAAAGATTTAATTATGTTATATGAGCATTTTAAGGTATTATTAAAAAAATATAAGAAAAACATTTTGGTTCTTTCGAGCAGTTAGCGTACCTGCTAGAACGTGGTTGCTTGTAAGGACACAAGCAACGGCTCACGGGACACAAGTAATGGCTCAAGAGCGAAAATACCATAGTGTGAATTGTTGGCTAAAAATGAAAAACCCATAACTGATTGATTATCAAGTAGTTATGGGTTTTGTATTAAAACATATCAATCAGACAAATTATTCAATTTCATTGTTTTTTGCCATTTTTTTGGCTTCTTCTAGGCTTCGAGCATTGCGCACGTGCGCGGGTACGCCCTTCAAATCCCAAACAATACCAACCCACGACAATACTTTGAGGACATAATAGGTAATGTCAATTTCCCACCAATAAAAACCTTGACGAACTGTTGATTGGTAATAGTGGTGATTGTTGTGCCAGCCTTCGCCCAAGGTAATCAGAGCCAACCAAAGACTGTTGCGAGATTCATCGCCGGTTTGGTAGCGTTGAAAACCGATACGGTGCATCAATGAATTGATTGAAAAAGTACCGTGATACAACAATACCGTACTGAGGAAGAATCCGGCAAGTAGGGTTGTCCAACCATCGGTAAACATTGACAAAAATGTACCACCATTGACCCAGCCACCGACAAAAGTGATCAGGGTTGCCAAGAAAAAGGGCGGAAACAAATAGTTTTTGTCCAACCAGCGCAATTCTTTGTATTTGCTAAAATCGCCAATGATGTTGTAATTGGCTTGGATAAAATCGCTACTCACAATCCACCCGATATGCGAGTACCAGAAGCCATACAATTTAGCCGAATGAGGGTCTTGGGGCTGGTCGCTGTAGCGGTGGTGTTCGCGGTGATGTGCCGCCCACCAAAGTACGCCTTTTTGCGCCGAAGTTTCGGCAAAAAAAGCCAAAATAAATTGAAACCAACGTGAAGTCTTAAAAGTACGATGCGAAAAATAACGATGGTAGCCCGCCGTTACAAAAAACATTCGGACAAAGTACAAACTAAAACATAAAATCCAGTCGAATAATGTTGCGCCCGTCCAAATGAGGGCGATGGGAGCAAGGTGTATCAAAATAATGCCTATACTATTGATGAAGTCAAATGTCCCACGTTTTTCCTTTTCTAAGGTAGGTTCTTGCATTTTGTTCATAAAAGTCAATCAATAAAAAGTACAATTTTTACAAAAGTAATCTTTTATTAAAATAAATTTACTGACTAAAGTCCTTAATTTTTTAATTTATTGTTAAAAACCCCAAAAATTCAAAAAATACTTCTAAAATTATAAATAATCTTCCCTAAATACCACAAAACAAAACCCAAAACTCAGGGTCTTGGGTTTGTTTGGAGATAAAGATACTTCGCTATACAGTACTTTTGAGCTAATTAATTAGGTTTCGTAAAATCCTATTCAAAATTCAAATTCGAGATTCAGGTTCAAAATTTATATTCAAGATTGAAACTCAAAAATCCGTAATCAAAATAAATTAAAAAATTCAAAAATTTGAGGGTTTTGTCAGCTTTGCCAAGCCATTTCATTTTTTTTTGCCAGGCAACCTTCCACTTGTTTTACCATATCTACCGAACCAATATACAAAGGGCAACGTTGATGCAGTTTGGTGGGCATTATATCCAAAATTCGGCGTTTGCCATCGGTGGCTTTTCCACCGGCTTGTTCGGCGATAAAAGCCAGCGCATTACATTCATACATCAATCGGAGTTTGCCGGTAGGCGAGGATTTGGTTTCGGGATACAAATAAATACCGCCTTTGAGCAAGTTGCGGTGAAAGTCGGCTACCAGAGAGCCAATGTAGCGGGCGGTGTATTTTTGGTCTTTACAATAATCTAAGTACTCGATGATTTCGGGAGAAAAATCGCGGTAGTTGCCTTCGTTGATGGAATAAGATTGAGCTGATTTGGGCATTTGCATATCGGCGTGCGAAAGGAAAAACTCGCCCAAAGAAGATTCGTATGTAAAAGCATTGACTCCATAACCGGTGGTATAAACCAGCATTGTCGACGAACCATATAAGATATAACCCGCCGCCACTTGTTTATAGCCGGGTTGTAGTACGTCTTCCATCGTAACGGCACTCCCTACCGGACTAAGTCGCCGATAAATCGAGAATACCGTGCCAATGGATACATTGACATCAATATTCGACGAACCGTCCAAAGGGTCAATGGCTACCACATATTTGCCACGACTACCCGTATCAATAATATCTTCTTCTTCTTCGGAAATAATCCCACAAACTTCTCCACCATTGCGCAAGGCTCGAATAAAACGTATATTGGCAATTACATCGAGCTTTTGTTGTTCTTCGCCCTGTACGTTTTGTTGTCCATAGGCTCCGGCAACCCCAATCAGACCGGCACGATTGATTTCACGATTGACAATCTTGCCTGCCAAAGCTATATCTCGAAGGAGTTGCGAAAGCTCGCCGGTAGCAAACGGAAACTGCTCTTCGTGGCGACTAATAAATCGGTCAAGGGCTGTACCCACCGGAAGTACTAATTCTTCAACTTGTTTCATATAGTAATGCTTTATCAATGAGTATTCATTAGGTTATTTAGCGAAAATTCGCCAAGGTTTTGCAAAAGTAAATAATTTTCTGCAAACGTTTGCAGAGTTTTTCAAATTTTACGAAATCGATTACGAAAAGTTTTGAAGCCTTTATTTTATTTTTGGGCTAAGTAGTGTTGGGGGAGGAGAGTTGGATTGAATGTATAAGGAATTAGAAATTCTTAAGTGCTTCGGGTTCGACTTGGGTGGAGGAAGGTCAATTATTTACATTTTCCGATTCTAGCGAATTGTGTAATGACACAATATAAAAGATTCTTCACACCTTTTCAGGAAAATTGTAACGCAGGCGGTCTAGCCTGTCCGCGTAAATGAATTTAGGTTTAGAATAAAGCGAAAATTTCCCGATACTTGGTGGCGCATCTGGAAACGCGTAAGTAGTGAAGGCTAGGTTGGAAACCTAGCATATTAGGGTGGCGCGTTTGGAAACGCGCAAGTAGTGAATGCTAGGTTGGAAACCTAGCATATTAGGGATATTAGGGTAAGTCATCCTGTAAGGAACTTTGTGGACTTTTTTCGCTTTTAAATAAAAGCACAATTTATTGACTTTCAATTAATTACAGAAAAATTCTAAGAGGTAA
>JALONJ010000480.1 GCA_025455045.1 Microscillaceae bacterium
TACACTGTACCCCAGCCTGTTAGGCTGGTTTTTGAATTTTTATTTTTCCAGCCTAAAGGCTAGGTTACAATAGATACCAGCCTAGCAGGCTGGTTTACAATGTACCCCAGCCTGTTAGGCTGGTTTTTGAATTTTTATTTTTCCAGCCTAAAGGCTAGGTTACAATAGATACCAGCCTAAAGGCTGGTTTACAATGTATGCTAATAATTTTTCTTTTATTTCTCCTTTTCACCCTTACCCAAATCACCTTCAATGGTTTGATTTTCAGCCGATTATTGTTCATTCAATCAAAGAATAAAAAAAAACTAAGTGGAGCAAAGTTTGCATCTATAATTGTATGTGCGCGTAATGAAGGAACTAATCTACGAACTTTAATTCCTTTATTGTTAAATCAAAATTATCCAAACTTTGAAGTCATTATCGTCAATGACCGCTCGAGTGATGGGAGCAGGGAATTATTAAAAGAATTTCAAGTCAAAGATAATCGCCTGATAATCAAAGAGATAACTGCAACTCCGGCGGGTTGGAATTCGAAAAAATACGCGCTCACGCAAGGCATCGAGCAGGCTAGGGGAGAGGCTGTGCTTTTGACGGATGCCGATTGTGTGCCGGCGAGTGATGAATGGTTAGGGTTGATGATTTCGCAACTAGCTGATAATCAATCAATTGTATTAGGCGTTTCTTTATACCAACCGCAAAAAGGAATTTTGAATGCATTTATCCAATACGAAACATTTTATACGGCTTTGCAATATTTGAGTTTGGCAAGTTGGGGCTTGCCTTATATGGGCGTGGGGCGAAATTTGTTATACAAAAAAAGCTTATTTATTGATAATCAGGGTTTTAACCAAAATATAGCCGTTACGGGCGGCGATGATGATTTGCTGGTGGGGCAAATTGCCAATGCCCAAAACACTGCTATTTGTATTAATCCTGATGCCTACACCATTTCCCAAGCCCCAAGGACTTGGGGGGCTTGGTATCGCCAAAAACTCCGGCACTTATCCGTGGGCAAACATTACAAAATCTTGCATCAAGCTGTTTTGGGGGCGTTGAATTTTTCCCAAATCTTATTTTGGTTATTGAGTATTTATTTAATTTTTGGGGGGCAAAAAGAAAATTTTTATTCCATTTTTTTAACAATTTTTGGGCTTCGCAACGTTATAGTGTATGGTTTGTATTATTTCATTCATCGAAAATTACAAGCCCAAATCATACCATATACCATTCCATTTTTTGATTTTCTATTCGGATTCTATATTTTTACAGTCGGACTCATAGCACTTAGCCAAAAGCATATTCAATGGAAGAATTAGACGAAGAAAACGAAAAAGAACAAGCCCAAGACGAAGAGCAAGAAGACGAAGACGTAGAGGTCGATAAGCAGTTTTCGGACAAGGCAATGAAAGATTTTGCGTTGATTGACAAAGCGTTCAATCAAGGCGATCAAAAAGCCTATGCCGAGTTGATGGACCGCTATCGCAAGCCTTTGTATCATACGATGCTCAAAATGGTCAAAAACACCGATGATGCCGAAGATTTGACGATTGAGGCATTTGCCAAGGCTTTTCGGGGTTTGGGCAAATTCAAAAAAGAATATACCTTTAGTACTTGGCTGTTTCGGATTGCCACCAACAATTGCATTGATTTTATTCGCAAAAAACGCCTCGAGACTTTGAGCATCAGTTCTTCATTCAAAGACGATAGCGGCGATGATGTGGAGATTGATATCCGAGATTATAGCCTCGACCCTCAAGAAACTGCCATCAAAAGCCAAAAAGAGTATTTGATGCAAATGATTGTGGGCAAGCTGCCGGTTAAATATCAGCGACTGGTGGAGTTGCGCTACTTCAAAGAACTTTCGTATGAAGAAATTGCCGATAAAATTGATATTCCGCTCGGCACAGTCAAAGCCCAATTGCACCGCGCCAAAGAGCTTTTGTTTGATATGATTAAAGACAAGCGAGAGATTATTTGATGAATAAATGTAAGTAATTGACTATCAATTAGTTATATATTTTTAATTAAAAAGGCTTTGAAGGGATTCAAAGCCTTTTTGCAATGGTAGCAGAAAATTATCTCAATCCACTAAATAAATGTACCTTGCTTGCATTGCCTCTCCATTCACCATCAATTATTAATCTTCTTTAAAAATTGCCAACAAATCAAGTTCAAAATGAGGCAATACATTTTCGCCGGATAGTTTTTGTTGAAAATCTTGAATAATGCGTTCGCCATTTTCTCGATAAATATAAGTTTTGCGCTCTTTGGGATTAATCAGCCAAGCTAATTGTACGCCGTTTTCAATCCATTCTTCCATTTTGGCTTTGGCTTGGACTAAGCTATCCGAATCTGACATTAATTCAATCACGAAATTGGGGCAAATATGGGCAAATTTTTTGCGCTCGGCTTTGGGTACAGTATTCCAACGCTCGTGGCTTATCCAAGCCACATCTGGGGCATACATAGAGCCATTGGGCAGGGTATAACCCCCATTGGAATCCGAAACTTTGCCCAATTGATATTGGCGATTCCAAATATTGACCTCAGTACCAAGGTCTAAGTTATCAAAACTTGTATCTAATCCGGTAGGTGCCATAATGATTAACTGTCCTTTACTGTTGCGTTCAAATCTGAGTTCTTTATTGGCTACACAAAACTCGAAAAACTCATCTTCGCTAAAATTTATGTGTTTGGGATTAACCAGTACTTTCATAACATTCAAAAATTTTAGGTAAAATTAGGCAAAAAACTGCCAAATACAAAATCAGTTAAAGACTTGATTATCAGTTATTTATATAAAATTACAAGCTCTCCACACCTTTATAAGAGCTGCCTCTGGAAGTTTTTTTAATATTTATGTTGAGCAATAGATATAAAATAAAGTCATATTTTGAAAATGTAACTGACTGAAAATCAATGGATTATATAATTTCTAATCTATAAATCCTTGCGTAGCCAACCAGTTGATGCAAACGGTGAGGGCTTCGGCGAGTTGTGGGGGTTGCCCCAGATAATAATGATTAGCTCCTTTTATTTCAAACAATGCTTTGTTGGAATGACCAATGCCTTCATACAAGCGATGCGTGTGGCTGGGCGTACAAGCGTCATCGGCAGAGTTGCCAATCACCAAAGCCGGAATTTTGATTTGTTGGGCGCATTTTACGCCATCGGCATTGGATAAGTCATAGCTCCACTGCGAAAGCCAACTGCGGAGCGTATTGAAACGCGCCAGACCTACGGGTCCGTGATTGACCAATCGCGGTTCGCCCAAGTAGCACCAATTGGGTTTGCGGTCATTGGGGTCAAGGCTTGGGTCAAGAAAACGAGGGTCAGCCATTGTACCGTGCGTAACAAAGGCATATTCTTCGTGGGGTTTGCCTTGCTTGCGAAAATCATTTAATTTTTCTTGTACCCAAGCCGTGATTTTGCGGTTGCGGGCGATTTGCGCCGCGCGGTAATGCGCCATAAAGGCGGGCTGATAAGGCGGCTGATGAGGATTATCAGGGTCGTATAAATCAAGTTCAAGGTCTTTTAGGTTGGGATTTTGCTCATCAAGGAGAGAAGCATCTAGCCACTCGGTAAGCGTATGCGCCCGACTGACGTGGGCGGCGAGGAGCATAATGCCCTCACAAGGCAATAAATTTAAACGTGTCAAATCAAATTCATCACCGGCGGGCGTATGCGTGAGGCTGGGTTTTTCGGCTTGAGCTTGATAAAATAAAGACAATGAACCCCCGCCACTCCAACCGCCCAAAATCACGCGCTCAAAACCAAGTTTTTCTTTCAAATATTTGACGGCTTGCCCCATATCGGCTACGCATTTTTCCATTATCAAAGCACTATCTACCCCGCGATAGCGCGTATTGCACACAAAAACCGGCAAACCGGCTTTGGCAAGTCCGGCAGGCATTGGCAAATATGCCAAGCCCCCAATCGGGTGCATAAACAAAATCACGGTTTTGGAGCTTACCCCTTGGGGCATAAGCAATTGAGCATCAAAGGCTACAGTGTCCATTCCGCCCCCGTAGGTGTCTTTGTAAGCCGATTTTTCTTGAAAATAAATAAAATGCGGAATGCGCGTGATTTCCATAAGGAATTAGGAATTTTTCATAACAATATGTGCAACAAAATTAATTTTTCAATTATTAAAAACTACTAACTAGCTGATTATCCTCCAAAGGCGGACGCGGTCAATAAGTTATATTTTTTAATCTAAATGGTATAACTTTCTGATTATCAAGTATTTATGTATTTTAACGTGAATATTTTAGTAACTATTTGATAATGAGTTAATTATGATGTGAAAATACGCTTTTTTTGACAAATTATCAATTATTTTAAAAATAAAATTGTATTTTTTTAATATAATAAATATTTAATATGATTTTTATAAAAGTATATAAAATACTGATAATCAATTAGTTAATTAAAAAATTAAACCAATAAAAATAACACAAATACGTCATCCTGTGTGGAACTTTGTGGACTTTTTTCAGCCTCCCCCTGCCCCTCCGAAGGAGGGGTGAAATTATAATTTGTTGATTTTCAATTAATTAC
>JALONJ010000481.1 GCA_025455045.1 Microscillaceae bacterium
GTTTTTTTTTGTCTAAATCATATGTGGTTTAATCAGTTGTAGCTTATCAATATTTTCAAAATGCTTATCGTGAGAAATCAAAGGAATGTCATTAACAATACAAATGGCGGCAATCCAAATATCATTTTCAGGAATAGGCTTACCTTTGGCTTTTAATTCTAGCCTTGTATTAGCGTATTCATTGGCAATGAGTTGATTAGTTTCTAGCACTAAACAAGTATCTATAAAATTTTGATATTTTTGGATATTTTTGATAGCATTTCCTGAGTTCTTTGCGCCAAAGAGTAGCTCACCACAAACTGTAATTGGCAAACAAATGGATTCATATTGACTGATTAAGTTAACAATTGTTGGTTTGCCATTCAAAAAATCTATGGCAATATTAGTGTCTAATGCAAGAGTAGCTACCATTCACCTTCAATATGATTAAATTCTTGAGTAATTGTTTGCTTTAGTTCGTTTGCCTCGGCTTCGTCGATTATACCCGCAAAAGCCAATACCTTATTTCGGTTATTGGGGAGGGTAATAGCCGTTTTCTTGATGATTTGGATATATTCAAACAACTGATTGAGCAATTGTAAATTGACAATACTATCCAAATCTTTGATAATCTGCTCTTTCAATACCATTGTTTTTTTATTTGATTTCAAATGCAATCTAAACAAAATGCCTTAAAATTCCAAAAAGCCTTTGCTGCGATAGAAAAGGCTTTTTTGGCGAATTATAAATCCTTTTACTCTGAAGTCGGAATTGCAAATTCCGACTAGCTGGTCTATTTAAGTCAATTTATCCCAATCAGGAATTCCTTTGGCGAATAATTCTTTGGCTCTTTTCATTTTATCTTGTCCTATGGGTTTTTCTTTGAGTGCTTTTTTAATTTTTTGCAAAAGTTCTTCATTTAGGTCTATTTTTAAAGGTTTTTCGGTTGTTTTCATTTTTTTATTCTGAATAATGTAGGCTTTATATGAATAAGATTCTTTATTCATTTTGAGATTTTGCTTCAAGAATAAACAAAATTCGAGGAAATTAAAAAAGCCTTTTCTGGAATGGAAAAGGCTTTTTTTTGGATTGGAAATCCTTTGACTCGGAAGTCGGAATTGCAAATTCCGACTAGCTGGGACCTAATTCTTAAATAAAGCTTTTATTCAATTTTAAACCGATATGTGTCAGATGGTCAAAATCATTATCTTGAGTGTATAGCTCCATATCAAAATAAAGCGCAGTTGCGGCAATCCAAATATCATTTTTACCCATATTTCTGGCTGACATTCCCGTCGGAAGTGGGTCATTTATCAGTAAACCTTGACTAAAAGTATCCACAATCGCATACGTATCTACCAAATCTCCGTCTATTTCAAGGATAGGGAAGCTTTTTAGCAAAGTTTCTAAATTTGATTGTTTCAAATACCCCCAACGGTTGCGTAAAGCAAAAGATTTTAATTCTCCTACTGTGATGATTGAAATAAAACTGTTTTTGGGCAGGCTAATAGATTTGCGAATACAATGAATAAGGATATTTGCATCTAAAAGGTAATTCATTTTTGTATCGATTTATATTCCTTTTTTGAGCATTTCTTCCCATTCTTGTTCTGTAAAATCAAATTTGGGCAATTCAATTTCCTTATCATTCCCTATGAGTTGGCTGAATTTTTCTATTCCGCCTACTGCCACAATATCTTTGGGTTTATAAATATTCCACGCTTTGGGGTTTATTTTTTTGATTACAAGCCCTTTTTTAGTTTTTGTAGTTTCCATTTCGGGTATTTTTTTATGTAATATAACGTAAAAATAATGCAAAGAGGCATAAAATACAAAAAGCCTTTTCTGGGCTAGAAAAGGCTTTATGGGGATTGAAAATCTCGTTGACTCTTGAGTTGGAATTGGAAATTCCGACTAACTATGAGATTTCATAGTATTAATCATCAAATAATTTTGCAATTTCTTCTGAAGTCTTTGGCAAAACGGTATCCCAACTTGAATATGTATCTGGAAAAGTACCAGATGTTTTAAAACTAGAGTCTCCCTGCAAATCAACACTGTAATTACCAGCACCCGCCATCCCTGCGGGAACATTTTTATTCATAATTGTAAAACGAATTCTGACAATGTTTTTGATTTTTAAAGTTTCTATTTCAGCGGCTGTGAAATAGTATAGACTTATTGCTCTATCGTTTACTCTATCACGTATTCCTTTATCATTACAAACGATTCGGCTTCCATCTTCAAGAAAAACAAATACTTGTCCTCCAATATATTGAAAATCAAAATGAGCATCTGAAGTTGATAGCATTAAATATCCACCATTATTAGGTGCTTTAGAAACAGTAGCATCTAAATAGCAATTTGCTCCTGCTCCCATAGGAGTATTAAATTTCCAAGTATTCGTACTTTCATACTGATTATCACCAAAATAGATATAGTTTTGAGCTTTGACCTCTAAAATGGAAACAATAAATATTGCTATTATTGATAGTATATGGATTCTTATATTATTTTTCACTTTTCAAAGTTTTAATTAAAATAAACAATACAATAGAGCCTATGATTGTACCCCAAAAATAGTTTCTCAAATGATTGGCTTGCCCATTTTCTGAAAAAAATTCATTTTTAAACTCATCTCCGTCAAAAACCACCCCTATAAAGGGTGCATTTCAAATTTACGCGTTTCTATTGCCTCACCCTAGCCCTCTCCGAAGGAGAGGGTCATAGGTAGTAAATTTGAAACGCACCCCCCTATAAATACACTAATTAACATTAACCCAATAGAAATGCCCATAAACCTCCAAAAATCATACAAGCATCCAAAATCATTTGATTTATTATTGGTTTCTAAGTTTTTAAAATCTTGATTTGTCATAGTCTATTGTATTCTTAATTCAAATTCTTCTTTGTCCATATTAAATAAAAGTTCAAATTCAATAGAGTCAGATTTAAAACTACCACTTATGAAAGGCTTCATATAAGAGAAGATTCCATTATTTTTTATAATACCATTTTGAAGTTTTGCATCTTTTAAAAAATGAGAAATGTAATATTTTTCGCCGATAAGTTTTAATTGAGATTTTTCGTAGCCTTTTTGAGCCATAATTTGCCAAAATTGTTCTTCTAAGAAACCCTCAATTTTCTGACTCTGTTTATTTGATAATAAGTTGTAAATAGTTTGTTCTTGCATATTTTTAGGATTTTTTTAGATTGATGGCTAATTATTTTTTGGACAGGCAGCTAATCTTTAATGTAAAATACAACTACAAAAATAAGAATAATACAAGTGAAAAAATAAAATAATTTAACCACAATAAGTAGTTATTTATCACTTTTAGTATATATTTGATTCAAAAAACAATGATATGGAAAAATCACAGGATGAAAAACTAAAAGCTGGACAAAAAATCAAAAAAATCCGCGAATTGCGTAATTATACTCAAGATTATATGGCAAAAAAACTCAACCTCTCACTCAATGGTTATGGGAAAATTGAACGTGAAGAAACCGAAATTTCACTAAACCGCTTGCAAGAAATTGCTGATGTTTTACAAGTCAAAATCTTTGATTTGTTGGGTTTTGATGAAAATAAGCTGTTTTTTAACCAAAACTCTCACGATAATTCTACAGGGGCAAATATAGTTTTACAACAACCTCAAGCAATAACTGATGGAGAGCGAAAACAATACGAATCCCGCATCACCGACCTCCAAAAAGAAATAGATTATTTGCGGGGGATGTTGGAGAAAACCCTCCCGAAATAACATATATTCATTCTCTTAAAAAATACCAAAATGGAAAATTTAGTCATTATTCAAAATGAAAAAGCCTTAACCACCTCGCTTAAAGTAGCTGAAGTATTTGAGAAACGACATAATAATGTAGTAAGAGATATTGACGCTCTTTTGAGCGGGCTTTTAGAGTTTACGGAAGATGAAAGAGGACTCCTCAAAATTGAGGAGTCCTCTTATACAATACTACGTGGAGATTTGTTGTAGTATAATTTGATGTTAAATAATTGATAATCAATACTTTACAATATCACCGTTCTTCGTAGTCTTCAGACTACGAAGCCCTATTTCGGTAGTCTCCGACTACCCGCCGCAGGCGCACCCGCCACGCATTGCTAAAATCTAAGTAAATACATTTAACATAAATATCTGATTATCAATATCTTAACCTTACCCTACGCTTGCTCGTTCTCGCGCTTCTGCGCCTACGGCGGGTAGTCTGGAGACTACCGAAATTAGCTTCCTGAGAATGATTCTCAGGAAAACTATGGTAGGCACAGCCTAAAGACTGGGTTACATTCTTATTTGTCAAAAGTCAAAGATTATTAGTTAGTTATACTATTTCAAATATTTATTATAACTAACTGATTATCAAGTATTTACCAAAAAAATAGAAACTCGAAACTGTCCGAACTGTTGTTAATAATGTTTTAAAATATTCACGTGAAATTACGTCTTTTATTTTTTAGACTTTACCCATATCCAACCTTCTTTTTGAATGGTGTCAAAGTCTTTGTCGTCAAAAAGCATTACATCGCCATCTAAAAAATCTTTGGCACTCAACCAAGTCGGCATCTTCCAATAAGCCTTGATAGTCCGTTAGATTTGTATAAAATTCGCCCAACTTTTGGAGGATTTTGATTCGTGGCTCTTGGTCTTTTTTTTCTTTGTAAGCACTGTTGATTGAATTGTACTGTTTTAAAGTTGCCGCCGGATATACTTCAATCACCCCTAACCCCGAAAAATCATCAGATTTAGGTTTCCATAGCATTTGAATCTCTTTTTTTAAATCGTCCAATATTTGCAAAGCCGCGTACGCGGCGCGGGCAATGCGGTCGGCACCTACCTCAAGAGGCAATTTTTGAATATTTTTATGCAGATGAATATCAGTAAGTCTTCGAAAAAATCTATCTTTTTCTTGGGAATTATGCTTTAGCGAATCTCCGGCAGTGTGCGAAGCCAGAGACTGCCCCATTGCCCTAGGCCAGCCAAGTGGCGCATCAATGGCTAGTATCGCTTTATCAAGCTGGAGGCTCAGGTTTTCTAGTTCTTCTAAAAGACTATCCGCAATTAATTTATTTTTTTGCCCCTTAAAAACTTTGATAATTTCTATTTTATCTTTTACATATTTGCCGATTGCCACGCCGGTGTTTTCGGGTTGGCTGGCGCAGTCGATTCCGATAATGAGCATTTGAATTGTAAATAATTAAGTTGTTGTCGTTAAATTGCATTTAATTTACTGGTAATCAGCTATTTACGAGCTATTTGCTTTGCAAAAGGGGTATCATTGATATTATTTAAAATTAGGATTGGGTGAAAAAACTTAAAATAAATTTTACTTTCTATCTTGGACTTGCAACTAATATCATCTTAGTTTAACGTGAATATTTTGAAACATATTAAAAAAGTACAAAAAATTGAAGTTTTAAAAAAACAATCCAAAATCCCTCCAAGCCGTCATCCTGCGTGGAACTTTGTTAAATTGTTACCTCTTAGGGTTTTTCTGTAATTAATTGAAAATCAACAAATTATAATTATCTAAAAGCGAAAAAAGTCCACAAAGTTCCACGCAGGATGACTTAGTTGTGTTTTTTATTGATTCAAAATTTATTTCACTAATTAATTGATTATCAGTATTTTATATATTTTTGAAACAATTGATAATCCACTGAAAATAGTAAGATTTTGTAATATAACTATCTCATTATCAAATATTTACTAAAATATTCACGTTAGTTTACCACAAAGTTCACTATTTAGGCACCAAGAAACCCAAAGCTCTTCGTGTACTTTGTGGGCATTTTCTCAGTGTTCTTTGTGTTTAAATAGTTTATTTTTGGATTAGCTTTTGCAAATAAAATTTATGTAAGTGCTTGATTTACAGATGTTTATATCACTTTTAACAACAACAAATTAAGATTCAAAAATAATGTATTGGTGAATATTTGGAACTATACCCAATCGTATGAAATTTTATGTAAAATCAACTGTAATAGTTATGAAATTTTTAATACATTGATAA
>JALONJ010000482.1 GCA_025455045.1 Microscillaceae bacterium
CCACGCAGGATGACGACTTGGGGGATTTTGGATTGTTTTTTTAAAAATTTAATTTTTTGTACTTTTTTAATATATTTCAAAATATTCACGTTAAACTAATTTTGTTCAGGCATTTATCAACATCACCCGCGAATAAAATCGAGGCGAAAACGCACTTGCAGAGTTTGCTGGAGCTTCTCAATGGTTTTAAAAATATTGCGAATGGTTTGTCTTTCCAATTTATTGAGTTCATCAGGATTGATAAAACGACCTGAGTTTTGATTTTTGAAGCCATAAGTTGCGCGTAGTTTGAGCAAAATTTCGTAAGCCATTGCCGCCGCTTCGCAAATGCCTTGCAAATTTTCGTCGAGTTGGGCAACTTGACTAAACCTTTCAAAAGTACTGTAATACGCGGGCAAACGAAACTCATACGCCAGCACGCGCGCGGCATCGGCAAGCGGCATCATCGCGCGGGCTTTGAGGTCAAATTCGTTTTTGTGTTCGCCCGATTTTTCCACCACAAATTGCCGGAAAAAACTCAAAGGCGGCGGATTTTGCATAGCATTTTTGGCTAAAAACGGCAAAAACAATTGAGATTGCTCAATTTCGGCAAAAAGAAAAGTCTTCAAATCATCTGCCAATTGCGGCTCACCACTAATCGGGCGAAAATCAAAAAATATATTGGCAAATAACAAAGCTCGGGTATCGGGTTCGCTAATCCATTGCCGAAACTGCTGTTGCCAAGCCCGCACCGATAAGCACCAAAGCGGATTGCTTGCCATCATATCTGCCGGGCATTTTTCAAATCCGCAGGCTTCTAGTAGCTCAACAATGCCTTTGCCCAATGCCAAAAAATAGGCTTGGGCATTGGGGGCGGCTTCTTCGCTGGGCGTTTCATAAATCAGGGCATTGTCTTGGTCAGTTCGCAAAAACTGCTCTTTGCGACCCTCGCTCCCCAAAGACATAAAACAAAACTTAAGCTCAGGGGCTTGCCAACCGGCTTCGGCAAGTTGTTTTTGGGCAATTTGGGTAATTTTTTCCATCAATACATCATTGATTTCGGTAATGATGAATGAAATAAACGGAATACCTACGGCTTGGGCAAGGTACATTTTGACCAATTCATCTACTTTGTCGCGCAAAAGCCGGAGTTGAGTAAGGTCTTCACATTGCAAAATTTGTTTTATCAACACTGCCGGATTATTGCCCTGCGCCGTTACCACATCGCGTTGCGAAATAACACTAATCGCCGGTGTGTGCGGAGTGCCGTCTTCGGTAACGCAAAGGTGCGTGATTTTGTGCCGTGCCATCAACATCGTAATTTCTGCCAAATTTGCCTCGGGTTTAATGGTTTTGACCGGACTGCTCATAATATTGCTCACTGCTTGATTGTGAGATACTTCGGGTTTGCTTACTACCTTTTTCCGAAAATCGGCATCGGTAATAATTCCCAAGGGTTTTTGGGCTTCGTCAATTATCAGGAGTGAGCCTACATTGTATTGCGACATCGTTTGCGCGGCGGCTTGAATCGTTTGCTCAGGCGGGCAAGCAATGAGGCGTTTGCGAATAGCAATTTGCAACGTATCCAAAGCCAATTCAGCCCAGCCCGCCGCAGGCGAAGCATTGAGCGAAGTGTGGGCTTTTTGGGTATTGGCGAGGTTTTCGGGTTTCAAGACCGTAATTCCCGAAGCAAAACCGGCGACAAAATACAAAGCCACACGCGGATATTTTTCCAATAATTTTTGAAAATCTTGGATAGGAATTTCATACAACAACGAGTCTTCTTCGGCTTGGGCTGAAGCTATGTAATTGTCACCTGCCAACAAAGCCCGCACCCCAAATACATCGCCTTCATCGCAAGTATCTACCAAATCAATGGCATCGGTGGAGTCTTGAATAATGCGGATATTGCCTTTTTTGACCACAAAAAAATACGGGTAAGGTTGGTCGGCTTGGCGAAATATAAAATTGCCTTGCGGTACATACTGCATCTTGATTTGACCTGCCAAAAGGCTCAAATCTTCCTCAGCAATATGATTAAACGGCGGGTAGAGTTTTAAAAAACTCACTACTTCGCGTACTATAGTTGGAGATACCATCAGAATTGAGTTAGAATTTGATTTTTAGAATAACTATCTGATAAGAAATTAGGAATTAATAATTAATAATTAGAAATTATATAAATACCTGATTGTCAATTAGTTACGTTTTATAAATGTGTACCTTATTTTGTATCTATTCCTAAGGAACAAGCATAAAATAAAGTAAACAATTGAATTTATGAATTAATTGATAATCAATGGATTACATTAGCACATTAGCACATCAGCACATCTTATAATTAACTCATTACTAATTAATAATTTATTTATACCTTGAAAAAAACAAATATTCGTTTGCTCAGGCAATTAAACAAAAGATAGATAAATAAAATATGATTTATGTCAAGGTCTAAGGAATGAATAGTGAATAATGTAGCGTGAATAGTTTTTTAATTACTTGACAATCCACCAGAGACGAGACACTTCAGTAGGTTATCAAAAAATGTTGTATATATTATTTTTTTCTTGTTTTTAAATGATTGACTAGGTAAAGGCTCTTGCTGACAGGGAATGAATCTAAATCGCGCTAATCAATTTGAAATAATAAGTCATTAATAATCAAGCAGTTGCATTTTTTTTGCTGCTAATGGTAAATTTTTAATGGCTTAAATTGGGGGAATTACAAAACATTTTATAAATTCGGGGCTTTATAATATTTTAGATGGCTAAAATAGCTACTTTTCACTATTAAGTTTAAAAACGAATGAGTTATCAGAATAAAATTGTGAATATCTTTGAAGAAATCACCAAAATTGAACACACCAACCTCAACCTTCCGCAAGACAATTCTTTGCCATCTAACCCCAATCCTATGCCTGCGCAAGATTGGTTGAGCCTACTCAGTTGGGAAAACGCTACTTCCGATAATCCTCAAGAGATTGAATAGTAAATAATGCGCTGATTTTAAAATCAATGGTTCGGACAGTTTCTAGTTCCGATTTATTTAGTAAGCACCTGATTATCAGCTAGTTACAAAAAAATAATACTACTGTATAAATTTCAAATCGATAAATATAAATCATTGATAATCAACATTTTGCGTCTTAGCGTCTTTGCGTGAAAACATATTTTGTATAGTAGTATTGTGAAGAACCTGACTGTTTTTATAACTATTTGATTATCAATGCTTTATACTATTAAATAGCTCACCCCTTCAAAAAGCCATATTCATATACTTTGGGTTCGATTTTCTTGGCGAGTTTTTTCAAACTATCACGCAACTCGCCAATAAGTTGGTTATAAGTTTCGTCTTGGCTTTTGTTGTTCATTTTTCCGGCTTCGTTTCTGCCTTGGAAATGCTCTCTGATGTCGTAAAGGCTTGCATTTACATTCACTTTAGGCTGGGTGTGGTAATATTGATACAATTTTTTTCCAGCAATGAACACATCCATCGCTGTTGCACTAAAATTTAGTTGTTTTTGTGTTTTTTTTTCGGGTTTGCTAAATAAATCAGCAGTTGTTTCGGTATTGATTTTTCCGGCTAAATATTGCGCCATAAAATTGCTTTCAAATTTCTCTCTGGCATTTACTTCGTACTCAGTAAAAGGAATCCAATGATTTGTACCATATTGCGATTGAATATTATTGCTGAATAAAGTGTATGCCAAGCAATTATTTTGAAATTCAGAGTCTTTTTCCCATTTGTCATTAGGAAACAAAAACTGGTCACGGTCATTGAGCCACGTGGCTTCTATACATTTTTTGACAGCAATATACACACAAGCTTGCATCACGTTTTTTTGATTAATCAAAAATTGACCGGCTTCAGTATTATAGTCCATTTTATGGTGTACCAATTGAATCATATTTTGATTTTGAAAATCATTGCCCTTGAAAGGAAATTTACCAATTAATTGATTGAGTTTGGGGTCGGCACGAAAAGGTTTTATCCAATCATTCATATATTGGCTATTGTCATAAGCATAGTAGTTTTTTTCACCACTAAACGCTCCGGTTTTATCATATACATCAGCCGTAACTTTTTCAAATTTTTCATTTTTTGCAGTATCCCAAATCATAAATCCAATTGGAAACTCGCCTTTTACATTATCAAATGTATCGGCAGGCACTACAAAACATTTTTCTAGTTTTGCCAAAAAGAACTTTCGGAAGTCAATAAAATGTTGCCCCGATAAAATTTTCAACTTTGAAAATTCTGCCAATACACAACCATTCATTTCAAAATAAATTCTTGTGAAAAATTGGGCAAAAAGTTCGGCATTGCCTTGCCCCAATAGTTTTGCATATTTTTTATTAGTCATACTTTGTTCCACCCCTCGATTCCCTTCTTTACCTTTTTCTAAAGTTTTTTTATTACTCGCCTCCGCATACGGCGGATTGATATAAACAACTAATTTTTTTCGCTTTTCGGGGTCGTTGATAATTTTTTGCAAACTTGGGGGCAATTTATCAAAACTATCATTCAAAAAATCGAATTGAAATACGTGGTCTTCCAATAAGTTTGCGCCGTTTTTG
>JALONJ010000483.1 GCA_025455045.1 Microscillaceae bacterium
GCAAAAGGGTATCATTGATTTTATGTAAAATGGGGAATATTGGTGAAAAAACATAAAATAAATTTTACTTTCCGTCTTTGAAATAAATACCTGATTATCAACGATTTACAACTAATGCTGTCAAATTTACCACCAAGGTCTTAGTGGACTTTGTGGGTATTTTCTTAGTGTTCTTTGTGGTTAAATGGTTTATTACGAAAAATCAATTGATTATACAATTTCTAATTCCCAATTCCTAATTCTCAATGAATTCCCTCCAAAAAAACTTTATCAAATTCTATATGTCTTTGCTACTCAAGACATTTGCCGTAGCGGTACGCCGCCCATATTTGTATGGTTTTGCCCGAAACTTAGCCCATTTTTTGGCAAATTCAGTGATTAAAACCAAGAAAATCCAACCTGCGCACGATTTAGAAACCCTGGGCAAAATGTGGCAAAAGGGCTTCCCCTCCGCCAAACAAGTACCGATTACCCATATTGATGAGCAAACAGTATATGCCGAAATTCACACGCCTTGCCCTCTGCGGGCTACCGGCGATACGCAGGCTTGCTGGCGAATGATGGAATATGACCGCAAAATAGTCGAGCAAGCCGGCGGCGAGTTTGTTGTTTTGGCTTCGCAAGCCGAAGCTGGGCGCACCTTTTGCCAAGTGGCTATGCGCTTCAAAGGACAAGCTATGAGCGATTTGATTCCGGCTCATCAAAAATAATGGTTAAAAATCATAACTAAGTAATGAGTTAATGATAAGATGTGCTGATATGCTAATGTAATACATTGATTATCAATTAATTCATAAATTCAATTGTTTACTTTATTTTATTCTTGTTCCTAATTCTACTTTGGCACTTTAAATGATGAGACAATTTTAAACTATAGTTTAGGTATTTCTTCGAATATTTGTCTTAAATTGTATTTTTCTATGTTTCCTATGTTTCTATGTGGTTCAAAAATTGAAAGTGCCAAAGTAGAACTAAGGAATTATTATAAAATAAAGTAATATTTTCAAAAATATAACTCATTGAAAATCAATGAGTTATTTAATTCCTAATTTCCAATTGTTAATTCCTAATTCCTAACTTGCATTTATTTTTTATTAAATAAAGGCTAAAGTTTACCTTTGTATTTCCATTCTTAGGAATAGAAATTAAATAAAGTGATAATTTAACAACATAATATACTGATTATCAGATAGATATATAATTATTCATTACACATTATTCATTACACATTATTAATTATTCATTCCTTACAGTAGGTTTGAAATGCCTAAAATTGATAACGAAAATATAAAGCTCGTAAATAATTGATAATCAATTTGTTATAAAAAATAAAAAATTTAAAAATATGAAGTTTGGCGTAGTAGTCTTCCCGGGTTCCAATTGTGATGATGATATGGTGTATGTCTTGCGCGAAATAATGCACCAAGCAGTAATCAAAATTTGGCACAAAGATACCGATTTACAAAACTGCGATTTTGTGGTCGTACCGGGTGGTTTTTCGTACGGCGATTACCTGCGCTCGGGCGCGATTGCGCGTTTTTCGCCCATTATGGATAGCATCATTCAACACGCCCGGCGCGGGGGCTATGTATTTGGGATTTGCAACGGATTTCAAATATTGACTGAAGCTCACTTGTTGGAAGGGGCTTTATTAAAAAATGAAAACCAAAAATACAATTGCAAAAATATTTATCTCAAACCCCAAACCCAAGATTCATTGCTTACCGGCGAAATGGACTTAAACACCGCCTACAAAATTCCGATTGCCCACGGAGACGGTCGATATTATGTAGATGCCGATACTTTGAAGAAACTCAATGATAATCAGCAAGTTATCTTTCGCTATTGCAACGAGCAAGGTGAAATAAATGACTCGGCAAACCCCAATGGCTCCATCGAGAACATCGCCGGAGTTTGCAACCTCACCCGCAACGTATTTGGTATGATGCCCCACCCCGAGCGCGCCACCGACCCTTTGTGTGGCAATACCGCCGGGCGCAAACTTTTTGAATCTATTTTGGCAAAGGTATTGGTTTGATCACTAGGGTAGCGCGAGACAAAAATCTTGCGCTGTCTTTGGTATTAAATCCGATTGCAATTAAATTCCATAAGTATTTGATTATCAGATACTTATGAAAAAATATTGGTTCTTTACCCATTTTGAGGAAGTTTTGGCTTTATTCTAAGCCTCAACTCATTTACGCGGGCAGGCTAGACAGCCTGCATTACAATTTTCCTGAAAAGTGGTGAAGAACCAAAATATTTTGCAATTATTACCCTTCTTCTAAAATTAGAGAACACAAACCGCCAAACTTTTGCTTGATAAATATGTCCGATTTTGCCCCCGTTTGGCTAATTTTGCTACAAATTTTGAACATCAATTTCGTATGCAATCCAAACAAGTCAAAGTGGGCATTATCCAAATGAGCTGTGTTGCCGATAAAGCCACCAATATTGAAAAAACTATCCTCAAAATCCGCGAAATCGCCCAACAAGGCGCGCAAATCATCTGTTTGCAAGAGCTTTTTACTTCCTTATATTTTTGCGAAACCGAAGATCACGCGCACTTTGCCCTCGCCGAAGCCATTCCTAGCGGCGACACTACGCAAACCCTCCAAAAACTTGCCCAAGAACTGGGCGTAGTCATCATTGCCTCTTTGTTTGAGAAACGAGCGCAGGGCTTGTACCACAATACTACCGCCGTAATAGATGCCGACGGCACTTACTTGGGCAAGTACCGCAAACAACACATTCCCGATGACCCGGGTTTTTACGAAAAATTCTACTTCACCCCCGGCGACCACGGCTACAAAGTATTTGCCACCCAATATGGCAAATTAGGGGTTTTGATTTGCTGGGACCAATGGTATCCCGAAGCCGCCCGTATCACAGCTTTGTTGGGAGCTGAAATTTTATTTTACCCTACCGCCATCGGTTGGGAGCTAGACACCTCCGAACAAACCAACCAAGAGCAATACAATGCGTGGCAAACCATTCAGCGCAGTCACGCCATCGCCAATGGCGTGCCGGTTGTATCGGTCAATCGCGTAGGGCAAGAGGGCATCACTCAGTTTTGGGGTGGTTCATTTATTTGCAACGCGATGGGAACTGTAGTGTATCAAGCCTCTCACCACCAAGAAGCTATGCACATTCAAACCATTGATTTGGGCGAGTCTGACCACTACCGTACTGTTTGGCCCTTCTTGCGCGACCGCCGCATCGACACTTATCAGCCTATTTTGCAACGCTATTTAGACGAATAATTTATAACTCACTGACAATCAGCTTATTATATTCTAACTCTGAGCAAATTATTTAGTTTTGGGCGCGATTTCCGGCTGTCGTGTATAGAGCCTCACTTGCGCTCGCCCCTGCCGTCCATAGCGTAGGGTTTGCAAACCCTACGCTATGGACGGCAGGGGCAAGTGCAAGCGGGGTCTCTTCCTTACGGCTTCCATCCGGCGCGCAAATCATTTTTTTGCCCTTTTACTACACCCTCTCAAGCAGTAATTCCTACAAAATTTTGAAGCCCGCCACCGGCTAATTCCTAATTTCCCCAAAACCCATTCGCACCAAAAAACCCTAAAAAAACATTACTGAACGCATTTTCAAAAAAATAAAACCCTCAACAAACAGTCATCAAGAAGTTTTATCTAAGAATTATCAACAAAAGTTTGGACATCAAGCCGAAAGCGGCTAACTTTGCGGCTCAATTTTTAAAAATTTAGTTGTTTAACTATTATGACTTTAAATCATTACGAGACGGTATTCATTTTAACTCCCGTTTTATCTGATGAACAGATGAAGGATACCGTCGAAAAATTCAAGAAAGTCCTCACCGATCACGGTGCCGAGCTTGTCCAAGTGGACATTTGGGGACTTCGCAAGTTAGCCTACCCGATTAAAAAGAAAAGCAACGGGTTTTATACGGTTATTGAGTTCAAAGCCGACCCCAAAGTGATTCAAACTTTGGAAGTTGAGTACCACCGCGACGAGCGGGTCATCCGTCACTTGGTAGTTACCCTCGACAAGCACTTTGTAGCCGGTAATGCCAAACGCAGAAACAAAATTCAAGAAACCCAACAAGCATAAAAAGGAGGCACAAATGACTTTGATGAACGAACCTGTCCACAAACCCGAAAACCGCAAGAAGTACTGCCGTTTCAAAAAATACGGTATCAAATATGTAGATTACAAAGACCCAAACTTTTTGTTGAAGTTTGTCAATGAGCAAGGAAAAATTCTTCCGCGCCGTATCACCGGTACAAGCCTCAAATATCAACGCAAAGTAACGCAAGCTATCAAAAGAGCGCGCCATTTGGCTTTGTTGCCTTATGTAACCGATTCATTAAAATAAAAACGGTCTTAAAAATTTTAAATTACAATGGAAATTATTTTAAAAGAAGATGTCAAAGGGCTGGGCTACAAAAATGATATTATTAAGGTAAAGCCGGGCTACGGACGCAATTATTTGATTCCACAAGGTTTGGCTATTTTGGCAACTCCTTCGGCACGCAAGGTATTGGCAGAAAACCAAAAACAAGCCGCTCACAAAGCCGAAAAAATCAAACAAGATGCCTTGGCACTTGCCCAACAAATCAATGCCGTAGCTGTAGAAGTAGCCGCAAAAGTAAGTGAAACGGGCAAAATTTTTGGCTCAGTTACCAGTATTCAATTGGCAGAAGCCCTCAAAAATCAACACAATATTGAAGTTGATCGCCGCAAAATCTCATTTCACAACGACGAAGTAAAATCTTTGGGCGAATATACTGCTCAAGTAGATTTGCACCGCGAAGTAAAAGCGAGTTTCAAATTTACAGTCGTTGCAAGCTAGTCTATTTTTCACAACTATCTGATAATCAGAGAGTTATGAAAATAAAATTCTCAAAAAAGCGTTTCATTACCCAATGAAACGCTTTTTGGTTTTAGGCTTTTTCAAGAAACAAACTACTTAATCATTCAAAACATCTCAAAATGAGCGAAATTTTAGCCAAACTTGCCCCCAAAAAACTCGACAAAGTTTTAAAAACTTATATTGCTACTTGGTCGCATAATGCGCACCACGAATACTCGCCTACGCCTTTGATTACTTTTTATCTACTGGGGGGCAATATCATCGGCGGCGAGCTGATACATATCGACTTGGTGGAAAGACTCCTGAGCCTAAAAATTTGGAATGAAGAAAAACGTTTAGATGTGGTATTTTTGGATTTGGGGCAAGTTCAAACCTTTGTTTTGCACGACTTGGAAAAATGCCCAATTTTTGTCGAGGAGTTGGCTAAAGTCTAATCAATCAATTATGAAACAGGCTTTCTT
>JALONJ010000484.1 GCA_025455045.1 Microscillaceae bacterium
TCATTTTGCTTGGTAATGTTCAGAATCACTGAAAAGCGAGAGGCTTTTCAGAATTCAATGGAATTCCTAAAGGCAATTCCTGAAAAGTGGTGAAGATCCATCAAAAACAGCTAACTGTCTGATTGTCAAGGGTTTATACTTTTTAATCAAAATTTTATAACTGTTTGATTATCAATGAGTTATGAATTTTAACAAACTGATTTTTAAAAACTGTCACACATATTGATAAAGCAATGCGAATTTTTTGTAAGTAATTGAATATCAAGTATTTATATGGGTGAGTACACACACAACGATACCAGCACCGATTATCTACAGGGTTTTTGGTATCGAAATATGCCCGAAAGAAACGGCAAGCAAAAGCCAAGCGACATAAACCTACGAACCAGCAGGCGGAAAAGATTTAATTTTTGTGCTTTTTTGACAATAGTTCGTGGAGTTTCTAGTTGGGAGTTAAGTAATTGAAAACCAAGCAATTAACTGAAAACTTGTAAATTTTATAAATGCTTGATAATCCAGCAGAGGCGAACACAGTTACATTACTTCGGACAGTTTTTGTAAGCAATTGGTAATCAACAAGTTATGTTATTTCAAATTTTTTGTGTAACTAACTGATTATCAGATACTTATTAAATAGCTCAGAACTAAATCCCCGCCTTTGGTGTGATAGGGGGCTTAGAAACCGTCCGAACTATTGAGTTAATTAAGTTATGAAATATCCACGAAGTATTGTTTTTGATATATCTTCATAATATTTACTTCGGTTATTAATTCCTAAATTCTCTAAACTAATTGGCTCAAAATTCTGTTTCTTATTTTGATTTAGTCTAAATTTGCATTATTATTAAATTGACTTAAAAATATGAATCCAACGCAAGAACGATACATTACCATTTATACAGAGGCAAGTCCCAACCCCAATTCTTTGAAATTTGCCCTCAATTTTATGCTTTTGCCCGAAGGCACTACTTTCGACTTCCCCGATGCCGCACACGCCGCCGAGTCGCCCCTAGCCACCGAGTTGTTTACTTATGAGTTTGTTCGCAGGGTATTTGTGATGAGCAATTTTATTACCGTTACCAAAGCCGACGAAGCCGATTGGCACGACATTGCCCCTACCCTCAAAAACCATATCAAAGCCTATTTGGAAGCCGGTAAGCCACTTTTGAGTGCCAAAATTATGGAGACTTATGATGCCCAACTCAACCAAGATGAGCCGGAGGTAAACCGCAAAATTAAACAAATATTAGATGAGTATGTGCGTCCGGCGGTGGAGGGCGATGGTGGAGCTATCAATTTCCATTCATTTGAAAATGGCGTAGTCAAAGTATTGTTGCAAGGCTCGTGTAGTGGTTGCCCATCTTCTACGCTTACGCTCAAAGCCGGTATCGAGAACCTTCTCAAACGAATGATTCCCGAGGTAAGCGAAGTAGTAGCCGAAGGAATGTAAACCGCTTACTACTTTTTTAATTTTTTCATTCTGAGCCTTTAGGAATATAAAAAAATATATAAAGTACTGATTATCAGATACTTAACTTTTTTGCACTCCCAACGGCTCGGAATGAATCAATTTTGGTTCTGATTCCTGTCAAGATGCAAAGACTCAAATTCTCAAATGCTTGGGTTTTACAAAAAACTGATTTTCAAGGGAAGCCAAATTATTCACGCTAAGGAACAGATTCAAAATGAAGTAACATTTTTAAAAATATAATTAATTGAAAATCAGGCAATTAAACAATTCCTAATTCCCAATTCCTAAGTTATTCACTATTCATTACTTTACAGTTTTTTAGCCATAGTTTTACATTCATATATCGGCATTGTATATCAAAGCCCAGTTACGCTAAATCATCTTCCGAACCCTCGATATCTTCAATAGATTTTTGAATTTGATGAATCACTTGATCCAAAGAACAACCCGTTTTTTGGAGCATCGCCAACAACTCTAGGGCATCATTCGGCAGGTTTTGTTCGCGCAATAGCCCTACCAAACCCAACATTGTGGTCAAAGGCGCGCGAAGTTTGTGCGCGTTCAAAAACGCATATTCGGCTAGTTGTTGGTTTTTTTGTTGAAGATTATGCGTGCGCTCAATGACTTTGTTTTCCAGTTCCTCATTCAAAAAAGCCAGTTCTTGCAATGCTTCCGAAAGGCTAAGGTTGGTCTTTTGAATTTGAATGTTGGCATTTTGGAGTTTTTCGGCTTGGCTGGCTATTTCTGCCTTTTGCTGCGTAAGTTCATTGTTCTTCTGTTTTAATAAGTTGGTATTTTGGCGTTTTAGGCGATTGCCATAAGCCAGACCGATAATGACCGGCAACAAAAAAGCAATAAAACCCAATAAAACATATAGTTTTTGTTGCAGTTGGATATTATCCAATGATTTTTGTTTTTCTAAAAGAGTGATTTTTTGCTGCTGTTTTTCCCAATCAAATTGCGCTTGGATTTTGGCAAAATCTTTCAATTTCTGGGCTTGGAATAAGCTATCTTGTAAAAAATTGCCAGTTTTAAGGTAAGCAAACGCTTTTTGAAAATCATTTTGTTTTTGATAAATATTGCTCAATTTAAAATAAGATTCTTTTACTTCTCCCAAGACCATCACGTCTTTATGTTGGCGATAATTGAGTGCGGGTAGGAGTACATTTTGGGCGTTTTGCCATTGGGCTTGGGTCATATACAAGGTAGCCAGTGCATTACGGGCTTGTAATTGCGGATATACATAAGTTAGGTCGGTGCTTAATGCCAAAATTTTTTGATAATTAGCCTCGGCTAAGGCAAATTGATTTTCGCGGACATCTATTTTGGCTAAATTGAGATAGGCAAATACTGTAGCTCGCACGTTTTGAATTTGTTGGGCTAATTCGAGCGATTTCTGAAAGTACTCACGGGCTTGGCGGCGATTGCCCAAGGTATCAGACAATTCACCCAAGGCATTCAAACAACGGGTGAGTCCTTGTTTGTCTTGGATTTTTTGGTAGGCTTGATGGGCTTGGTGCATAAACTTCACACTGTTTTGAAATTTCCCCATTACTTTATTGATAAAACCGATGGCATAATAACTGCGCCCGATTCTTTGCCAGTCGTTTTGGTTTTCGCTCAATTTTAGGTGTTGAAAATAATAATCAAGTGCCAATTCATACTTGCCTAATGCTTGGTAGGCATACGCCACGCGAAAGCTACTTTTGAGAATACCCTTGCCGGAGTTTAGGTCTTGAGCGAGTTGGAGGGCTTGTTGAGCAATGATTAAAGAAGTATCGGGGCGCGAGTCCTCCAAAATATAGGCAATATCTGCCAAAATATTTACTTTTTGGGTATCTGAGGGCTGATTTAACAATATTTTTTGGAGGCTGTCCAGCCGATTATTTTGGGCAAAAATTATTTCAGAATACCCTAAACAGACAAAAAGTAAAATTTTAAGATATTGCATTGATGTTTAATCAAAACCTTTTGACTTACGTGTTCAAAGTTAGTGCTTTTATCCAATTCACGAGGCTTTTATGCACTAAAAAATAGCCTAGGTTTGAATGTTTTTTTACTTTTTAGCCAATTTCTTTGAACATATTGAGAAGCTAAATAATTAATTTTTCAAAATATAACTAATTGATTACCAAACAGTTATAGAAAATTTTAGGTTGAGTTTCAAATTTCCTTCAATTTATTTACTGCCGATAAATAAATAGCAAAGCAACAAATCCAGTTGCCAACATTGCGCCTACCAAAATATTCAAAAATATAGACTGTACTTTTTGATAGTCTTGATTCTTGATTTTTTGATTCACAATGAGCCAAAAACCTAGCAAGGCTAAAATAAAACCAAATAACCTGACCCCAAATTGTGTGTTGGCGGTGGTGAAAAAAGCCTGCCCCAGCACCATTGCCAATACAATGCCTACAGCCACCAGTATTTTGCCTAAATAATGCGATGAAAATTGAATTGCTTTTTTCATAATGATTGTCTAAAATTAATTTGATTTGGATAAATCATAAACAATGGTTTCCGATTTGCCAATCAACGATTGATTGATCCAAAAATAAGCTATTTTTATCAATCTTTAAAATCTAAGTTTGGCAATTGCTTGAGGAATGAATAGTGAATAATGTAGAATGAATAATGAATAGTGAATAATGTAGAATGAATAATGAATAGTGAATAATGTAGAATGAATAATGTAGAATGAATAATTTTTTAATTACTTGAAAATCCACTAGAGGCAAGACACGTCAAGATTTTATCAAAAAATATTGTATGCATTATTTTGTTCTTGTTATTAAGTGTTTTATCAGGTTGATAATATTCGAGTAGTATTTGATGTTTTTTTAGAACCCAGATGACGCGGATTGAATGGATTTGCCCCAATAAATCCGTATTTATCTGTCTAATCCGCGTCATCTGTGTTCCATTTTGGAAGTGTTTTGAAAAGTATGATGACTTAAAACGTTGATAGTCAATTAGTTGCGAATATTTCTTGGAGTTTAATTTAATTTACTATTTTTTTAAAATGTTTGAAAATTACTTGACTAGAATATACCAAGCCCA
>JALONJ010000485.1 GCA_025455045.1 Microscillaceae bacterium
GATTATTTTATAACTACCTGATTATCAGGGTTTTATAATTTAATAAAAGTTTTATAACTCATTGATAATCAGGCACTTATCCATAGTGGGAATTGCTGTGCTATTTTAAGTTTTTTATGTAACTAGCTGATTATCAGATACTTAGTAAATAACTCGGAACTAGAAACTAGAAACTGTCCGAACTATTGTTTAAATTGATTTATATTATCCATACTTTTGAGTTAGACTAACCCAAAGCCCGAAACAAAAGACTAAACACCTCTAAGCCTTGAATAATCAAAGTTATTTACAAAAGATTGATAATCAGTTGTTTAGCAACTTTGGGCTAAATTTTTATGTTTATCGTTTAGATTTAGCCCATTTGCCCATAGGCGGCAACAAATATTTTAAATTAAAATACAATTTGATTCAAGCCCAATCCGCCGGTTTTGATACTTTATTGACCTTTGGCGGAGCTTATTCCAATCATATTTTGGCAACTGCGCTGGCGGGGCAAGCATTGGGTTTGCAAACAATTGGCATCATTAGGGGCGAAGAAACCTTGCCCCTCAACTCGACGTTGGCTTTTGCCCAAACTTGTGGAATGAAGCTACACTACCTCGACCGCCAAAGCTATCGGCAAAAAGACTCTGAACAAATAAAAACTGAGTTAAAAACACGGTTTGGTGATTTTTATCTCATTCCCGAAGGTGGTACTAACTTGTGGGCGGTACACGGTGCAAGTGAAATAAGCCACGAAATTGACCTTGATTTCGATTTTATCTGCACGCCTTGCGGCACCGGTGGCACTTTGGCAGGTTTGGTGGCGGGCTTGCAGGCTTCGCAAATGGCTCTGGGGTTTAGTGTATTGAAAGGCGGGGATTTTTTAAATTCAAGTATAGCCACTTTACTGACTGATTATCAGGCAATTAGCTCAAAAAAAATATTTGCAACCAATTTTAAAATCTTTACTGAATATCATTTTGGCGGTTATGCCAAAAAACAACCGGCTTTAGAAAACTTTATCCAAGAATTTCAAAGCACCTATCAAATTCCTTTGGAATGGATATACACCGGCAAAATGTTTTATGGAATTTTTGATTTGATTGCCCAAGGTTTTTTTCCTTTCGGCTCTACCATTGTGGCTTTGCACACCGGCGGACTACGATGAGTTGATTGGGTATTGAAATTATACAATACTGACAACGGCGTGGAATTGCTTGTGAGGACACAAGCAACGGCGGGTGCGTTTCAAATTTACTACCTATGCCCCTCTCCTTCGGAGAGGGCTAGGGTGAGGCAATAGAAACGCGTAAATTTGAAATGCACCCAGCAACGGCGGGGCTGTGGCACACAAGATAATTGATTGCTTATTCCATCTGTCGCGCCGCCAAATCTTTGAATAAGCCATCTTGATTTAGTAGCTCTTGATAAGTGCCGGATTGGACAATTCGCCCTTTGTCAAATACAAAAATTTTATCCACATTTTGAATCGTGCTGAGGCGGTGAGCAATGACTATTCGAGTGGCTTGCAACTTGTTCAAACTATAGGTAACGATGGCTTGAGTGCGATTGTCCAAAGCACTGGTCGCTTCATCAAAAATAATAATGCGTGGCTTATGTACCAGTACTTGGGCTATCAAAAGCCTCTGCCTTTGCCCGCCCGAAAGCGTGGTGCCGCCTTCGTTAATCACCGTATGCATTCCCATCGGCATTTGTTTGATGTCTTCGTCGAGGGCGGCGAGTTTGGCGGCTTCCCAAGCATCGTCTAGGGTCAATTGGGGCGATGAACCCACGATGTTGGAGAAAATATCGCCCGGTGTAAGTTGCCCGTCTTGCAACACTGTGCCAATTTGGCGGCGCAAAAGCCTTAAATCCAACTGATTCAACTCTTGCTCATCAAAAAAAATCGTTCCGGTTTCGGCTTTTTCAAATCCCAAAAGCAAACGCACCATTGTAGATTTGCCGGAGCCGGACGGACCGACAAAAGCCACATAATCACCCGCATTGAGCTTGAAAGACACATCTTGCAAGGTCAAAGGCGCATCGGATTCATAACGAAAATTGATTTGCGAAACTTCAATTTTACCCTTCAATCGTCCGGGGTTGGCTTTGAGACTGTCAATTTCGGGCATTTTTTCCAAAATGGGGCGGGTGCGTTCATAAATCGGAAATATTTGATAAATCGTAAGCAAAGCCCCACTCATTGCCAAAACTGCCGCCGTAAACGAGCCATACGCCGCAATAAACGCCAAAAACTCCCCGGTGCTAATAGTCTGATAATCAGTTGATTGCATCAAAGTATAGTACAAAATAGCACTCGCCAGCAAGGGCGCAACCGAGTTGAACACCATTTGGGTATTTTGCCACTGGGAGGCTTTGAAGGCGGCTTGTTTCATTTTGACAAAACTGTTTAGCCAATGGGTAAAAGCGCGAATTTCTGTGCCTGTAACCCTAAATTTGCTGATTCCATTCAGCATCTGCAAAGCGATTCCCTGCGTCTTGCCTTGGTACATCAGGGCAATTTTTTCACGATTTATTTGCCTTCTTCCCAACAAATAAATCAATAGTACCTGCAAACTCACCAAGAGCAAAACCACCAAAGCCAGCCTTACACTGTAATAAAACAACAAAAAGAAATTGAGTAATGAAAATACACTCCCCAGAATGGTGGTAATCACTACCCCCGATAGTATTTTGTGAATTTCGCCGATACCCATAGCACGGTCAGCCAAATCGCCGGTATTGAATTGCCGATAAAAAGTAACCGGCAGACTCAACAACCTATCCCAGACTGCCGCCTGAACGCGCAAATCCAACTTGCTTTCAATCCTAAGCAGGGCGTAGCTCTCGGTGATTTCAAACAGCACCATTCCAAACAAGGCTACCGACAATGCCACACCCACCTGAATTACCTGCCAGTCGGAAGCATTGGGTATGACTTCATCAAACAATACGCCGGTCAAAATGGGCGTAAACATTCCTAACAAAGTAATACAAATTCCGGCTAAAATCAGCCAATAAAAATCTTTGGTATCTTTGAAAATTCCGAATGTAAAAATATCGCCTATGGTGATGGGCTTTTCGGGAAAAGGCTTGTAAAAAGTATAAGCCAATTTATCTACTTTTTGGGCTACTTCGGGCGTTACGGCAATGGTTTCTTGAGTGATAGGGTCATAAATTTCGTAATCGCGTTGATTGATGGGCATAATAGCGATGGGGGTTTCGGTTTCGTGCCAAAAACCTAGCAAAGCTCCGGCATCGCTGACAAACCAATAACCATCCAACTTGACCTCTCGGTAGCGAATCCGCGAAGCCCGAATAATATCCCCCAGTGCATCGGGCGAGTTTTGGTTGAGAGCCGGCGTAAGTTGAATTTCTTGGTGTGCGGCTACGACTTGTGCCGCTTTAAACAACATATCATCGGTTTCAATACGGATGCTTTCGGCGTATTTGTTGATGCGTTGAGGGTTGAGAATGGCTTGGGCTTGTTGCAAACCGGCATTGATTTTTTGGAATTGGGCTTCGTATTTTTTTTGCAGAAGGGTTTGGGCTTGTTCCTCAATCAATTGAATTTCATCACGCTCTAGCTCAAGCACTATGGTATCTATTTTGCGCAAACCCAACCAGCCCACTTCCTCGAGCAGGGCTTCTTTGGTATCAACGAATCGCATACCCACATTGCGGGTGGACTCAAAAAAAGACCTTCGCGTAAGCGGAATCAATATTTCTTGCCCTTCGTTGTGCAATTTAATTTTGCCATTGATGAGGATAGAATCCATTTTATTGGCGGCAACTTTTGCCCAAACCACATTTTTTTGGGAGGCAATGCTATCTTCCTGTCGCAAAATAAGCCGCTCACCGGCTTGGATAAGCACATTGGCAGGTTGGTTGGGGTGGTTGGCATTTTCAGAAATTCCAAAGAAAATATTATCAATCCATTGGGCAACCAAATCGGCGACAGCATTTTGCAAGCTTTCGGTTTGTAAAAAACTTCTAAACTGCTCAATATCAAGCGAATACAAAATGCTCTCTTCCATTGCATCAGCCAATAAGCCTATGCCGGTGGGGGAGTCTTGAGAGTGGAAGCCCATCATTATTTGCTCTGATTCAATCGCCGTGAAAAAGTATCGCTTACCACTTGGTATTCCTTCGGGCAACCATACCGTATAAATACTCAAATTGCCGGAATCAACCCACCAAATTTTTTGTGGGTCATCTAGCAAAATCGGATTATTGACCGTGAGGAGGACTTGGCTACCCGTCTGACGAATTAAATTAAACAGTGCTTCCAAAATATTTTCTATGAGATTATCGGTTCAATATTACACAATTATCGCAAATCTCTAAAACTTTGTGCCAAATGATTAGCAAAGCCCTAGAGATTATGCTTAAGTTTGTCTTGATTGTTTTCTAGAAATAATTACAAATCTTATTTATTTTTTTTGTAATTAACGTGAATATTTTGAAATATATTAAAAAAGTACAAAAAATTAAATTTTTAAAAAAACAATCCAAAATCCCCCAAGTCGTCATCCTGCGTGGAA
>JALONJ010000486.1 GCA_025455045.1 Microscillaceae bacterium
TGATTTTCAATTAATTACAGAAAAATTCTAAGAGGTAACAATTTAACAAAGTTCCACGCAGGATGACAGCTTGGGGGATTTTGGATTGTTTTTTTTAAAATTTAATTTTTTGTACTTTTTTAATATGTTTTAAAATATTCACGTTAAATTATTCTGTACTTGGTCGTATTTTTCTAAATGAGATTTAAAATCAAATTTATCATTTTTCATTTCAGGATTCTTTATCCAATTCTTTTTTTACTTTCTCAACCAATGATTTATCAACTTCCAGCATTTCAGCAGTATCAGTTACACTAAATCCTCGTTTGAGTAAATTGCGAATACCTTTTTCAATGCCTTTTTCAATGCCTTGTTCAATGCCTTTTTGCTCGCCCTCTTCAAAGTAAATTCTTTTGAGTTCTTCTTTGATTGTTTCCTCGATGCCCATATTCTTACGATTTTTGATGATTGGTTCAATATTTTCCTCAAATAATTGTTCTTTCAAACTATCATTAAATTTAATATAATAACGAATGAAATTCAAGATATTTCTAATTTTACTCGTTTGATAGCCCTCTTCATACAGTTTGCGAACTAGGCTAACCTTCCATTCCAGTTGTTGCTCATCGGGCTGACTTACTTTTTGTAAGGATTTCCAAGCAGTGAGCATAATGATGCTAAATGGATTTTGGGCTTGAGTAAGGTCGGCTTCGGTTTTATGGAGTAGTTTAAAAGTCTTAAATTTATATTCCAATACGGTATCCAATTTTTCATAATGGTAGGTATTGGGCTGATAATCAGGGTTTTTGTCAGTAAAAATTGCCAAAGCAATTACTTCTTTTTTCCATCTTTCCCGAATGCGATAAAAATAAGTAAACATTCGCTCGGCAAATTGATTATCGGTATATCCTTGTACTTCAATATGAACCAAAATCCACTGCTCTGTGCCGGATTTGGTAAAAACTTTGACTAATTTATCCGCAAAGCGTTTTTTAGCATTTTGAACAGGGTAAATCTCATCTAATTCTTTATCCAAAAACTCAAAAGGTTTATTCAAATCCACTTCATTTTGAGTCCAATCAGGATAAAAATAGCCTAGAAATTCCTCAAACAAATCTTCAATAATTCCCTTCCAAAGTAGGTCTTGGTTTATCATTTAAAGGTATTATTTTTTAATTAACAAATTGATTATCAATTTATTACACTGCAAATCCAGAATAAACTCGCTTTGTCGGAGATTGAAAAGCCAATACAATTTCATTTTTGGCAATGCCTTTATCTACCAACTCATCAGCAATTGCCAAAGTAGTACCGTTGTGATGTAAGTAAATTTTGCCGTCAGTTTTGACTTCTAGGTGCAAAAAACAGCCATAACTTCTTTTCCCCTGATGCCAACCATTCGTATAAAGCAAATAATGACCTCTTTCATCATCCATTATAATTTGAGTTTCCCACTCGGGTTGGGCATAATCGCCATATTGGGCGAGTTCTTGGATAAACTGGCTTACAGTTTTTTTATGTTTACTTATTTTATCCATTTCACTATTTGTTAATAAGTGCGTTTTTGACCAAGTCGTGATAAATGTCTTTTGTGGGCATACAGATTCCAAAGATTTTACTCAAATTTACAAAATCAAATCTAATATAGAAACAAAATTTATCAGCCTACTTTCTCCAAAGTCTTCAAAAACTCGCCCAAATTATTCATTGGTTTAGCAACCGCCACGCGCCCCGAGCGCACAAATTCATACACCCCAAAAGGTTCTAAAACCTCAAACAAGGCTTGAATTTCGGATTCGTGGCCGGTTTTTTCAATCACGATAAATTCTTTCTCGAAAGTAAGGATGCGGGCGTGATTGTCGCGCACAATTTTTTCTAAAATATTGCCCGAAGTCATCAAATTGATAGCCACTTTGTATAAGGCAATCTCCTGATAGACTACCTCATCGGCTTCATAATAAAATGCCTTGATAACCTCGATTTGCTTTTCCATTTGCTTGACTACTTTTTGGGCTTCGTCGGCGGTAGTTTTGATTAAAATAGTAAAGCGATAGACCCCTTCAATCTCCGAAGGAGAAGTGGTGAGGCTATCAATGTTAATCTTTCGGCGAGTAAGTATAATCGCCAAACGATTCAATAAACCGCTTTTGTTTTCGGTAAAAATGGTTAAGGTGAATGGTTTTTCCATAATACAAGCCCCCTAAATCCCTCGAAGAGGGACTTTAAAAGCAATTTAATTTTGTTAATTTTTAGAGTTTAAGTAATTGATAATCAATCAGTTATAAGATTTTAGTTTTTTATTTAGGGAGATAATTTATTTAACCACTAAGTTCTCAAAGTTTTTCACAAAGATGCACAAAGTAATCGCTTTGTGAACCTTTGTGAGTATTTTCTTAGTGTTCTTTGTGGTAATTTTTTTATATCTGCTACGATTTTGTAAATCCGAAGAATAATAAATATTTAATAATCAATTACTTACAAAATCCCCAAATTTGAAACTTTCTAAATCCCAAAATTCTATTTTACTCCAATCTTATATCTGCCACGCCAGTCCCGGCAGCCACCATCGGAAATACATTGTCTTCTTTCTCGACAATGATTTCTAAAAAATAGGGTTTTGGAGAAGCCAACATTGTGTCTAGGGCTTCAGACAATTCTTCTCTTTCTTTTACTTTTTCGGCATCAATACCAAAGGCTTTGACCAAAGCCACAAAATCAGGGTTGACCAACTCGGTAAATGAATAGCGGCGTTCGAAGAATAATTGTTGCCATTGGCGCACCATTCCCAAAAAATTATTGTTCAAAACAATGATTTTGACGGGAATTTGGTATTGAAAAATCGTAGCCAATTCTTGCAAAGTCATTTGAAAACCACCATCACCAATAATTGCCACTACTTCTTTTTCCATTCTGCCTAGTTTCGCGCCCATTGCGGCGGGCAAAGCAAAGCCCATTGTACCTAAACCGCCCGAAGTTACATTGGTGCGGGTGTCTTGAAACTCATAGTAGCGGGTCGCTACCATTTGGTGTTGCCCCACATCGGTAACGATAATTGCCTGACCCTCAGTCTTTTGCGAAAGCATCCGAATGACTTCTGCCATTTTGAGCTTTTCGGTGCTAGGCGCAAAGTCTTTTTGAATTACTTTTTCGTGTTCAAGTTTATCACAAGCTCTAAATTCAGCAATCCATTCTTGATGTTGATTCGGCTTAACTTGTTGATTAAGCGCAATTAAGGCTTCTTTGGCATCGCCAAGAATGGCAACGGTTGTTTTTACGTTTTTGTCAATTTCGGCGGGGTCAATTTCAATATGAATTACTTTGGCTTGTTTGGCGTAGGTATTGATGTTACCGGTTACGCGGTCATCGAAGCGCATTCCTACCGCAATCAATACATCACATTCATTGGTTTTGACGTTGGGTCCATAATTGCCGTGCATTCCCAAATAACCCACATAGTTGGGATGCCCCGCCGGAACTGCCGACAAGCCCAACAAAGTACTAGCGGCGGGAATGCCGGTTTTTTCCAAAAATTGTAGCAATTCGGTCTGGGCTTCGGCAATCAAAATTCCGTGTCCGACCAGCAAATAAGGCTTTTGAGCGGAATTGATTAATTCGGCGGCTTCGGCAATTTTTTGGGTATCAATGGCTGGTTTGGGGTGATAACTCCTTACGTGATTGCATTTTTTGTAGTTGAAAGTCATTTTCTCGACTTGGGCATTTTTGGTAATATCAATCAAAACCGGACCCGGGCGACCGTTTTTGGCAATGTAAAAGGCTTTTGCTAAAATTTCGGGAATTTCGTCAGCCGAAGTGATTTGATAATTCCACTTTGTAACCGGCATCGAGATACCCATTACATCGGTTTCTTGAAAAGCATCAGTCCCCAATAAGTGCCGAAAAACTTGCCCCGTAATACAAACCAAAGGGGTAGAATCAATGATAGCATCGGCAATACCAGTAATTAAATTGGTAGCTCCCGGTCCCGAAGTCGCCATACAAACTCCCACTTTCCCATTCACGCGAGCGTAGCCCTGCGCGGCGTGAATTGCCCCTTGCTCGTGGCGCACCAAAACGTGGTTGATATCATCGGCAAAATCGTACAAAGCATCATATACCGGCATAATTGCCCCGCCCGGGTAGCCGAAAATGGTATCGACACCCTCATTTAACAAAGAAATAAGCAAGGCTTGTGAGCCGGTAACTTGTTTGCCGATAAACTTCTGCTCGGTTTCAATCGGCTTTTCTGCGGTCATCCAATTCATTGGTTTGTTAATTTTTAGAAGCCCCCAACCCCGGAGGGGAGTGTTTTTGAATAAAATCAGCTCCCCCTACGGGGTTGGGGGGCTTTTTAGTCTTCGAGAAACAAAATTACTAATTATTTATTTACTGACCAACAGTCAGTTTTTATTTATACGGTTTTGGTTTGATTTTTTTCAATCTATCTAATATGCTAGGTTTCCAACCTAGCATTAGTTACTTGCGCGTTTCCAAACGCGCCTCTTAAAATGTCTAGTATGCTAGGTTTCCAACCTAGCATTAGTTACT
>JALONJ010000072.1 GCA_025455045.1 Microscillaceae bacterium
TGCACAGTTTTGGCAGTTTTACTAAAATCACAAGAGAAAATCACAGGATCAACACCATAGACGCGATTAATATCTCTTATAAATTTATATGTTTCTTCAAGTTTAGCACTATCCATATCATAACCTTTTGGGTTCATCATTTTATTAAAATCAATAGCAAAATTAAATATTTCAATCATACGTTCAGATGAGATTTCAGACTCCCAACAACAATCAAATATAGCTATATATCTTATGCCTGACTGATTTAGTTTGTAACAAACTTCTAGATGCATCAAAACTTTACTTAAAAATGTTTCAGTAGTAACCTCGCCCATTTTATAATCTACGTTTCCTGGAATGAGAAATAGATACTCAAACATTGGTAAACCCATACCATGTCCACAATAATAAAATATAATTAGTTTATTTTTCGAGTTTGATTTTTTAGCATCTTCTATTATTTTATCTACATTATCTAAAATATTATTTTTAGAAATCAAATTATCTTCGGAAGAAGTTAAAGTTATGCCTTTTTTTGCTCCTAATTCATCAAATAAATTAGACATTATTTTAGCACTCTTATTTGCTCCAACGGCAGTAGAATAATTATATGAACCTTCTTGGATATAATGTGATGATCCTATAGAAAGGTAAAATATTTCAAAATTTTGTGCCTTTAGAAAAGGGGTAGATAAAATAAAAAGTGATATTATCCAAAATTTATTCATAGTAATTAAGTTTTTTCCACGAGGAATTAATAGATTTTTTACAAGTTTTTATTAGTTTATATCCTCTTCTCATTAAGTCCTCTTTATTTCTCACACCTTCTTTAAAGTCCTGAGTTTCAGCGTTAAATTTTATCATTTCTATTTCTACCGAATCATCTTCTACGAGAACAAGTTTACCCCAATATATTTCTCGAAATTTTTTCAAGTTTTGATTAAATTGGGTAGTATCATCTGTACTATTCACAACATTTGAAACAATATTCCCAATTTCTTCATATGCTTGTTGCTGTTTTAGCCAAATATTTCTTTTGAATTCCATTAATTCATTATTTCGTTGGGCATCATTATATTGCCAAACACCAATTAATATGCTAACAACAGTGATAATAGGGGTGAGAATTTTTAAAAATATATCCAATAGGGATTCTTTTTCTTTAGTTGCCATAATTTAATTTATTATTCTGCTTCATAGTAAAAATCAATATCAGTAGTTGGGTCGCCCTTTTGAGTGCTATATTTTCTTAACCTAAGCCAATTCTTGCCTTTTTTAGTAAAAAATATAATATTATATGGATCTTCATTCCCTATTTTTAACAGATATTCTGAATCAGCATTTTTAATAATTTTCCATTTTTTATCTTCTGTAATCCATTTTTCGTTTTCGCACTTTTTTACTTTCAAATCACCTGTTGACTTAAAAGTGTAAAAATATCCATCTTCACATTTTTCTCCACTCAATATTATTTTTGTATTTTTAAAGATCCATTGACGATTTTTATTACCGCATAACTTTTTTTTACAATCTTCTAAACTTTGTTGAGCATAAAGAGGACTGTATAAACAATTAAAAAAGGATATCAAAAATAAAATTCTTTTGAATGTTGAAAGACAAAAGTCTAAATAACTTACTAGGTACCTCATAAGAATAAAGGATTTATATAGTGAAATCTCTCATAAAAATATATGAATTATTAAAAATATCAAAATTTCGCATATCTTTTCTTAGAAAAAACGAAAAATCCCAGCTAGTCGGGACTTCCATCCCGACTTTCTGAGAAAAATAACATCTAATCCACCAACAATTTAGTAACTGCCGCCGCGTTCATCGCCCATTGTTGGGTATAGCTTTCATCAGCTTGAGGCGAGCTTATTAAGGTGATGCCTTGAGCTTGGGCTTTGATTTTCAATAAGTTACCAATGCTAAGTTTGGCATTGAGTTTGGCAAGCAGGGCTTGTACGCCTTTGAAGTCCAGTTGCTGCACTATCTGTCCTTGGAAGGGCATTTCGAGCCATACAATTTCGCGTTTCATCACATCCAATACCCCAAATACCAAACCTTTGGTCAGGCTTTGGGTGATTCTTACTTGGTGTTGCACACACGAAGGGTCGTAAGCCACGCCGGTTTTTTCCGAAATTTTCATCGGAAATTTACTGTTCATCCAGCCTACTACCAAGTTAGGCGTAAGTGCGCCGTAGCTATAGGCATTGCAAGTAAAGCTTACAAACTGCGCTTTGGCTTGGCGTAACGCATTGATATTCAATTCAATATACTCCGCCGTGCCTACTTTATTCGGAATACTGCGTATATCTCCACTGTGTTTGCAACCCGTAGTTACCAAACGCGAGTAAGAACAAATATCGGCTTGATTGGTATAAGCCACCCAGCAACTCAAGTCCATATCCAAGTGTTGGGCGGGCAAGCCTTCGCCCCATTGCATAAACAAGCGTACTGTATCGCCCTCTACTGCAAAGCGCGTACCCATCAAGGCTACGGGCATATCTTGCACATTTTCGCTGCGGTCGCCAATCGCTACCGGCATATAGTTGAGCAAGGGGTCAATATACATTGTTTTGCTTTGGGTGGCTTGTTTGGCAAAGCGTTTTTGGATTGCCAACAATCCCAAGTCCTCGATTTGGCTACGCATTGCTGCCAATTGTTCCGCATCATAAATGGATAACAATTGATTAGCCGCCACTTTTTTGCTCACCCCACCCAAAGGTTTTACCGAGCGTTGTACCGCCGGATTGAAGTAGTTTTGGGCATACATATTCAATGTAAATACCAATCGCGCCGGCACTTGGTCAATCACTTCGGCAAATGCGCCCAAGGTATCTTCCGCGCCAAACCACAACATATTGGCAAACAAAGAACGAGCAAACAAACCCGGACGTTGTTTCAAAAGTTTGAAAGTAGCCTCGCCATCACTGCGTAAGCGGTAGTGATTCACCCGACCTTGCCATACTTCGTATTTTTCTTTGTAAAATACATCCATCAATTTGGCTAATTTACCAAATCCGGTACGTTTGCTGTATTCCGCCAAACGCAAAGCCCGAATAAAGCGAACCCACATTCCGCGTTTGGGGTGCATCATTTCGCAGGCTTTTTCGGGGGCTAAGTCTAAGTTATTCAGCCACTTAGCCACCATCAAGCATTGCTGACGATTGTATTTTAATTCCAATTCTTCGGTCGCCGCCAAACGCGCACTGGCACTTTTGTCCATTGATTTGCCAAATATGGCACTACCAATATGTTTGCTGTTTTTGGCTTTGCGATTGATAATCGTTTTAGGCTCAATGATTTGCAAAAATCCGGTGTGTTTGTACCACAAATAGCGCAAAATATCGGTCGGCGAGCTAAACAAAGCTTGAGCTTTATCTGCCTGATTTTCAGTTACATATATATCAATCACCGCCATCAAAGTTTCTTTCATTCCGATAGCTACTTTGGGCATTGGTAATGTTTGCAACAATGTTTTCAAGCTATCCATTTGGGTAGCATCAAGGGCGGTTTTGGATTCCAACAAGTCGGCAAAAAAAGCATTCAAGTCTTTTTCGGTCCAAAGTTCCAAGATTTTCTTTTTGCTCCCTTGTCCGTAGTTTTCAATTTCGCCAAATTCGAAAGGCGTACCACAAAAAGGGCAACCATTGTAGCGTTCCAAAGGAAAAGTTCCAACGGGGATTATATGTCCGCAACGCAACTGCGTGCCTTTGCCTTTGGCATCAAAAGCATTGACCAAAAAGGTAATCAAATGGTCTAAAAACGACTCACCCGTAGGCGTATCCCAGCCTTTCACGAGCGGAGTCCAGTTTTTGTTTACGCCCATCACTTCGCGGAATACTTCCAGCAAATTGGCTTTAAACTTCGGATTGGTGGCATTCAAAGCCCGCAAAAGTGCCTCGGATACGCCATAGCCCAATTTGCCTAAGTTGGCAATTAATACGCCGGTGGTTTCCGACATTTTTTTGTCTTGGCTTACCAAAGCGGTTTCGGGAATAAACACGGCATTTTGCCGTAAGCTGATTTTTAAAAGTTTTTCCATAATTTAGGGATGAGTAATTTGAATTCTATGTTTTCTATGTGCCTATGTGGTGGAATAATTTTAAAAACCACATAGGCACATAGTTACACAATAGGTTTTAATTATTTGATTATCAGAGTTATTTACATTATTTTAAAAAATCAGGTAATTTGAATGCTGGGGTTCATTAATAGTGAAGTGCCTTGCGGCAGAAGTAAGCAATCATTGACCTCGATTTTTGGAGGGCAGGAAGGAATCGAACCTCCACCTGCAGGACCCTTTTAGAAGTAAGTCCCACTTGACCTGCGGAAGATAATTGTTTGACTATTTAACCCGCCGTGCTACCATTACACCACTACCCTCATTTGATTTTAAATTTTGAAATATATAAATATTTGATTATCAATGCTTTATGCAATAATTCAAGAAATATTATATTTTGACAATACCTACATTTCTCAAAATCATTACATACATCTGATTTCAAATACTAGAATTTTCCTTTTGAAAATTCAAAATCAAAATATTGGTAATTGTAATTGTGGTACTTGGAATGTGTTGGAAGTAACGAATACTTGACCAGCTATTTTGATTACACAAAGTAAATACGTTACTACGCAACCTATATGCGTAGTAAAATAAATTTTAAGAAATTTTTTGAAATTATTTGTAAATAGTTGATAATCAATTAGTTGAAATATAATGAAGCCTAGCATATTTGGAGAGAAATATTTTTTACCTCAACCCAACGCGCGGAGTTAGTAGCTTTCTCTATCGAAAGTTAAGGCTCTTTTCTTTGGTTGAGATGAGAAATCAAAAAACTACTGAAGGCAATTTTTGCCAAGATGTAAAAAGCCTTTCAATATATAAATCATTGATAATCAAATAATTACAAAAAAAAATTACATTTTTTAGGTTTTTTCACTATATTTACTGCCTTAATTTGAGAATATAGAATCTAAAAATCTATGACAACTATAGAAAATACTACCAACGATACCAAAGAAATCAAAAATTTTATTGAAGAAATTATTGATGAGCATAATCTAGCCGGACGGTTTGGCGGCAAAGTCCATACGCGCTTTCCTCCTGAACCCAATGGCTATTTGCATATCGGACACGCCAAATCCATTTGTTTGAACTTTGGCTTGGCACAAAAATACGGTGGAGTTACCAACCTACGCTTCGACGATACCAACCCTTCTACCGAAGATGAGGAGTACGTCAATTCGATTATGGAAGATGTGCGCTGGTTGGGCTTCGATTGGGAAGACCGTTTGTACTACGCCTCCGACTTTTTTGACCAATTGTATGCCTATGCTGTCCAATTGATTGAAGCCGGTAAAGCCTATGTAGATGACCAAACCGCCGAAGAAATTTCGGCTAATCGTGGCACGCCTACCGTCCCCAGCACACCTAGTCCTTACCGAAACCGAACCGTTGCCGAAAACTTAGATTTGTTTAGTCGAATGAAAGACGGCGAGTTCGAGGAAGGCGAAAAAGTATTGCGAGCTAAAATCGACTTGGCTTCACCCAATATGTGGTTGCGCGACCCGGTGATGTACCGCATCAAAAAAGCGACTCACCACCAAACCGGCGACAAATGGTGCATTTATCCAATGTACGACTGGGCGCACGGGCTTTGCGATTCTTTGGAAGGTATTACGCACTCGATTTGTACGCTGGAGTTTGAGGTGCATCGCCCTCTGTACGATTGGTTTATTGACCAACTAGGCGTGCATCACCCTCAACAAATAGAGTTTGCCCGCTTAAACCTGACTTATACTGTAATGAGCAAGCGCAAACTTTTGCAATTGGTAACTGAAAACATCGTAAGTGATTGGAACGACCCTCGTATGCCTACTATTTCGGGCTTGCGCCGTCGAGGTTATACGCCGGAGTCTATCCGCAATTTTGCGACTCGCATTGGCGTAGCCAAACGCGACAATTTGATTGATGTAGCTTTGTTGGAGTTTAGTCTGCGCGAGCATTTGAACAAAACCGCCAATCGGGTAATGGCAGTTCTCAATCCTTTGAAAGTAATACTGACCAACTACCCCGAAGGGCAAATTGAAGAACTCATCGCCACCAACAATCCTGAAGATGAAACTGCCGGTAGTCGCTTGTTGCCTTTTGGCAAGGAATTGTATATTGAGCAAGACGACTTTATGGAAGATGCACCCAAAAAGTATTTTCGTTTGACTCCGGGCGGCATCGTACGCCTCAAATACGCCTATATCATCGAATGTGAGGAGATTGTCAAAGATACCGAAGGCAATATCGCAGAAGTGTGGTGCAAATACTTTCCTGAGTCCAAAAGCGGGGCTGATACCAGTGGTTTAAAACCCAAAGGCACTATCCACTGGGTCTCGGTGGCGCACGCCATAGATGCCGAAGTGCGTTTATACGACCGTTTGTTTACGGTAGAAGAGCCAGACGGCGACAAAGACAAAGATTTTAAAGAGTTTTTAAATCCCAATTCTTTGCAAATCTTGCGGCGCTGCAAATTGGAGCCTAGTTTGCGGTCTGCCGAAGCTGGAGATCGTTTCCAATTTGAGCGTTTGGGATATTTTTGTGTAGATTCAGAAGATTCCGAAACCGACCAATTGGTGTTTAACCGTACCGTATCACTCAAAGATACTTGGGCAAAAGAAAAAGATAAATAGCTGATAATGAAATAGTTACAAAAAGGCAAATCGCGTAAACGATTTGCCTTTTTGGTTTTTAATCAAATAATACAAATGCTTGATAATCTGTCGAAGGCGAGACGTGGTCAAATGATTATAGATAACTTATGCGCAATTTATTTTTTGATATTAGTTCAATTTATCAATCTTCGCCCAAAATACCCAGCCTTCGTGGTGCAACATGCTGATTTCTTGAGGCGAAAATTGTGCATCAAAAATGAAAATGATATAATCAAACGGTTGAAAAAAATCCATTCCGTACCTATCTTCATAAAATGCAATAAACTTATCGTAATTTAACAACTGGAATTGAAAAACTAAGCCATCTTTCAAACCATCATCCGTTATAAGCAAGCAAAAGCTATCTTCTGCCAAGTGATTTAAACCCATCAGGCTAAAAAAATCTTCAGCATCAAAGTCAAGGTAATGATTTTCAAATGATACCCAATCTTGAAGGTATAATTGATTGAATTTGTGGTTATTGGCTAATAAATAATCCAATATTTTACTGGGATATAAATGATTTTTGATAAATTTTTCAAAAGCTTGCCCAAAATTTTGGGCAAGCAATGAATAAAAATCGACAATGGATAAATCGTATGTCATATACTTTGGTAAAAGGATTGAGATAGCAGTTGGAGTTGAATTTTATCAATACCGGCTTATTTTCTCCCCCTGACTGATAATCAATCACTTAGCTACAAACAAAAAAAGCTTCCTTGTCCGGGAAGCTCAATAATTTCTTACACGCCTAATTATTTTTTTAGGGTTTCTTGCACATTGTCAAGCAATACGATTTCCTCGCGGAAGGTATAAGCTCCGGTTTTTTCGGATTTGACCGCTTTGATAACTTTAGCGTAGGCTTTAGCATCGGCTTTTTTCAGCGTTGCAACTACTTTCTTTGCCATAATTACTTAATTTCTTTGTGAACAGTATATTTTTTCAAAATCGGATTATATTTTTTCAACTCAAGACGTTGAGTTGTATTCTTACGGTTTTTGGTGGTGATGTAACGTGACATACCGGGCATACCACTGTTTTTGTGTTCGGTACACTCCAAAATAACCTGAACGCGATTTCCTTTCTTAGCCATTTTACTTCAATTTTTCGGAATTAGGTTGCAAAGGTTTTTTTGATAAACTCAATATTACCGACATAATATTTTTTGAAAAAATGTATATCTAGCTAAATATTTATTTATAAATATCTGATAATCAATGGGTTATAAATTTACAAAAAAATATAACCTATATTTATTTGTCAATTATTTCCTGCAAATCCAACGCAAAACTCGCCAAGTACTTGGGTTCAATTTTGCCGGTTTGGGCAACAAAGCTATCAGATTGGCAATCAATATTTTCTAAAATATATACTTCAAAAGTTTGATTTTGTGAGTCTATCAGTCATTAACCCAGCTACCATCTTTGCAAAGCCATCAAATAGGCTTGGTCGTAGTACTTGCGGAAATTTTGCCAGTCAAATGTCCCCGAAATGCTTTCGGCGCGGTTGCGCTGATTCATTCGGTCTTTGCGCGATTGCTGGACAAATGAAAACAAGAAATCAGCCAGTTGATTTGCCGAACCATTGAAATCTTGGTCGCGCCGATTGACTACATAGATGCCATTGGCGGCATAATTGGCAACATTATGCACTACATAATCACCAAAACCGGCTAAATCGCTCGTAACCGTAGGAATACCACTGGCGATGCACTCCAAAGGCGTATAACCCCAAGGCTCGTAGTAGCTCGGAAAAATTCCCAGATTACAACCTCGCAAAAACTGTACGTATTCCATTCCAAAAAAAGGGTCGGAAGGCGACACAAAGTCGGGGTGATATACTACTTTTACGCGGTCGTGGGGGGCATTGAGCAATTTTTTTTCGCGGAGAGTGTTCAATATTTCATCGGTTTGGTCATTGACTAAGTTGTGCGTAACCAACAGTGGCAAATGTTCGGTCTTCCACGATTGGATAGTGCGGCGCAGACGGAGTTGCCAATATTCGTCCACCAAATCGTTGATATTGGGAAATTGGGTTTCGGAGCGATTGACTACCGCGTAAAAAAAACGCTCACCTATCTGTTGCACAATGGCATTGCAAGCCGAGCGTACTTCTTCCATTACAGCGCGGGTATTGAGGGCATTGGGATTGAGGGTATAATAATTTTGCCGGGTAATCAAAAAAACCACGACTGTAGTAGCAAGATTGGCTTGTTGCATTCGCCAATTGAGCCGCTCGAGGGCTTCCAGCGTCAAATCAAAGCCTTTGTTGCGATATTCAAAGCGTCCGGCGGTAAAAAAATAAAGTGTGTTATCTAAATTGAAACGATAATTATGAAAAAAATGCCCAATTGTAAATTGGTGGATTTTTTCTTTAAATCGGCGGTGATGATTGACCAGCTCGGTCGGACTCATAAAACGCTCCAAATTCAAACCATTGGGGGTGATTAAATCGGGTTTTCTACCCAATAGATAAATACATTCTTCGGCGGTAACTTCGCTGACCGTAGTAAAAACGTGGCTCGCGTGCGCGGCAACCCGCTCGATGCGGGCTTGTGCCTCAATGTTGAAGTGCTGGGCTTCGTATTCCCAATTGAAAAAAGGCAAATGCTCATAAAATTTGGGGCTGTTCATTGCCAAATACCGCCCCAATTGGGTGGCGTGAGTAGTAAAAACGGTATGAATAGGGATATTTTCGCGCCGCATATCGGGTATGGCAATGCCGGTCATCCACTCGTGAAAATGCCCGATTACCTGCCATTGTCCGTTGATTTGCTTGGCAAGTTCGGCAAAAAAAAGCCGAGCCATTGCGCCAAAGGCTACTACTTGATTGACCAAATCGTTGTCGTGAGGCGTAGAAATGCCATAATGCTCCCACAAATAATAGCGAATTTCCTCCAGACGTGGATAAATAGAATAAGGATTGAGCAAGACCACTTTGGGCTTACCTGATACCAGCCAACGCCCATAATGGGCTTCATAGCCCATTTCGCGTAGCCGCATAACCGCCTTGCCGACAAAATCTTCATAATAATCGCTTGGTTCGAATTCTGCCATCATTTTTTGTTGAAAAGCCGGACCGAGCGCGCAATATTGCCCATCCCATTTTTCCATCATTGCCGGAATTTTGCTGCGAATGACGGTATAAATTCCCCCTATTTGGTTGCAGACTTCCCAAGCCACTTCAATCAAAAGAGTATTGGAGATAGTTTCCATTCAGTTAAGTTTTGATTTTACAGAAGCCACCCTCTCTCCCACGCAAGGAGAGTAAATACATAAAGGGGGGCAAATACAATAAATATCAATTCATAAATCATTTATAATCAGCTACTTAGTCCTTTAATATCAAAATAAAATTAGTTAATTATTTTAATATTTTTTTGTGTTTTTTCAAGTTAATAAAATAATTTAATTATCTACCCATTATTTCGCAAGATTTTGTTTCGTCTGTCATTCTTGAATTCTAAGGTGAGCTACAAAACCCAGAATTGCTATGATAAATGTCAATAAAAACTTCCTAAACCTATCCGCAAGGCGATATATCACACAAGAGCTTAATAATCAATGAGTTATGCTTTTATAGTGTGAGGTGTTTTAGGTTGAAAATCAAATAAATTTTTATTATATTTTACAATACTTCGGACAATTTTTTGTAAGTAAATGACTGCGTCTTGCCTCTGGCGGATAATCCGCCAGAGGCAAGACGCAGTCAGATCTTAGTAAATAACTTGGAACTAAACCTCCGCCTCTGGCGGTGCAGGGGGCTTAGCAACTGTCCGAACTATTGATTTTAAAATATTCACGTTATTTATCGCCAATTACGAGGATAACAAACATTGTGAATATTTTATAACTTGTTGATTATCAGGGATTTATAAAATTTGTATTAATTTCTTGATTTTTACCTAACTCGCTTTTGCTTGGGGGTTAGGAGTTTAGAAATTTGAAACTTCCCAAATTATTGTTAAAAATGAACAAATCAGGAATTATTTTTGCAAATATTTTCGCGCTAAACATCTTTTTTGCGTTAAAAGAGAGAATGTATTGTACACAAAAACCGCTTATGGATTGCAAAATTTTACCATTCTCAATCAGTGTTATTCTATTGAGTTTATTAAGTTCGTTGTTTGCTTTTGCTCAAGAAACTCCCAAAGCCGGAACCAATTTGGTCAATAACGGGGGTTTCGAGACCTTAACCGAGTGTCCGAAAGACTATGGGCAACTGGAAAAAGCTACCGGCTGGCGAACCCTTACTTTTACCCCCGATTTGTTTAGTACTTGCGCCGAAAGTGCCAAATTGGGAGTCCCCAGCAATTTTTTTGGTACACAACGCGCCGGTAACGGTAACAACTATATTGGCTTGTTGGCTTATCACGAAGACTCCCCCCTCGAGATAGTGTATTCGCGCTTGGTTGTTCCGATGGAAAAAGGTAAAAAATACAAAGTCAGCTTTCGGGTGAGTTTGGCAGATACCTACTCCAATTATGCCTGCGACAACTTGGGGGTGCTTTTTACCAATGACCCTCAAAAAGCCCTCGATGCCAATACCGCCCACGTCAAAGCTGATTTTATTGTCAAAGAATCAATCAATTGGGCTACCATCACCCGCAATTTTGTGGCAGATGCCGATTACAAATTTATTGTCTTGGGCAATTTGTTCAAAAAAGAAGCCACCAAAATCGCCAAAATCAAAAACATTGCTTATCCGGCGGCTTATTATTATGTGGACGATATTCAGGTCAGCAAAATCATTGATACCGAAGACGAAGAATATTTTGTAAAAGTGGTGGGTGGGGTATATGATGCCGAAACCAAACTCCCCATTGCCTCGCGGATTGATTTTGTGTTGCCCGATATTCGCTATCGAGCTTTCGAACTCAACGACAGCAAAAACGGCAAGTATAAATTTAGCAATATGCAACGCGCTCCGCGTTTTTATCTCGAAGCCAAAGCCAAGGGTTATTTTAGCGATAGAGTAATGGTCGAGGGCAATGATACGGCTTCTTTGTTTATGCACGACTTTTATTTGCAACCCAGCGAGCTGGGCAGTGTCAAAATTTTAGATGATATTCATTTTGATTTGAACAAGGCTACCCTCAAAGAAGAATCGCACCCCGAATTGATAATGGTTAGCAATTTTTTGCACGACCACCCCAATTTTCATATTGAGATAGCCGGACATACCGATGCCACCGGCAAACCCGAAGATAACCTACGCCTTTCGGAAGCGCGTGCCGAGTCCGTAGTTAAGTATTTGATTGACAAGGGCTTGGTACAAAGAAATCGAATGATTTTTAAAGGTTATGGCGAAACAATGCCCCTTGTTGCCAATGATACGGACGAAGGCAGAGCCAAAAATCGGCGTGTGGAGCTAAAGATTGTCAAAGATTAAACGCAAATTATATTGAATTTTAATTTTGTAAATCCCTGATAGTCAAATATTTGCCAAAATACTCACCCTAAATTGCTTGGATTTAGCAGTCAAATCTTTAATTTAGCCACCATTAACACAAAATAACTTTATAATGGTGGTTACAATGACTAATTTTTTCAATATTTTCTTGATTATCAGCACTTTAGCCTGCTTAGGTGGCTGTACGAATTCTACTCAAACCAGCAGTCTCAAAAAAAACTCCCCAACAGTTGAATCGGCAACCACCCTCGAGACTAAAGCTGAACCACCCCTCAAAATAACCGATAGCCTCACTACCCTCGAGATTGGCGGGCATTGGCTCGACATTCACACCCCACAAGGCAATAGCAAAGGCAATATCATTGTATTGCCGGGTTGGAGTTTTCCACGCCAAGATTGGTGTCAAAAATCGGCTTTGTGCCGCAAAGCGCGAGCCGCCGGATACCTCCTCATTATGCCCGAAATGGGCAAAAGTGTGTATTCTTCACAGTTTTATCCCGAAACACTCAAAGATTGGCAAGTTTATCCCAACAAAGCGTGGTTGGTAAATCAAATGATTCCCACTTTGCAAAAAGACTATCAAATGTTGTTGCCCAATCAAAAAAACTATGTTTTGGGCTTATCGACTGGTGGGCGAGGGGTGGCGATGCTGGCTTTGGCTTTGCCGGATTTATTTGCGGCTTGTGCGGCTTTGTCGGGCGATTTTGACCAAACCCAAATGCCCACCGACCGCTTGATGATTGGCTATTATGGTGATTATCAACGCTTTAAAGCGCGTTGGGAGGGCGAAGACAATCCAACCCGGCATGCCGCCCATTTCAAAACCCCGATTTATTTGGGACACGGTAAGCAAGACAAAATAGTACCGGTATCGCAAACCGAAATTTTTTATAAAGCCCTCAAAAAAGCTAATCCCAAGCTCATCATTCGCTTAAACTTGGTTAATGCGCAACACGACTACGCCTACTGGGATTCGGAAGTAGATAATATGCTTCATTTTTTTGCCGAAATCAAGTAAGGGATTTGTTCAATTGGTTGATTTTTTGAATGGTTGATTGGGAGATTTGTTGTTAGGAATGAGTTAATCCGCCAGAGGCGGACAAGTTTCACCAGAGGCAAACAGGTTGCAATACCCTGATAATCAAAAGCTAATAAGTCTAAGATAAACTAAAAACGCGTATAGCCACAATGCAAATTTTGTTATCAAATAAACATAGGCTTTGGTACGTTTTTGGCAATTAATTTAGTAATTTAGGCGTAGAGTATAAATCAAATATTATAACTAGCTGATAATCAATGATTTATGTTTTTATTAAACGAATTGTTTAAGAAACGATTTTTATGAACTTATTGCATCGGTTACGAGAGGGTTTCAAAAACCTCAATTTATTTTTCAAGTTTCAAGCCGCTTTGTTTTTGGTATCTACCATTACCTTGTCGGTGATGGGTTATTTTGGTTACAATCAAGGTCGGGAGTTGCTTTCTGAGCGTTCATTTGATTTGTTGAATACCATTACCAAAAATAAGAAGAAAGCCGTTGAAAATTACTTTTTTGACCTTAAAAATCAAATTTCGGCTTTAGCCGAGACTCCTTCTACCATTGAAGCCCTGCAAGCGTTTCGCCGTACTTTTGCCGACAACAAACTGGCAAATGAAGCTGAAGCCGATTCTATTTTGAATAAATTTTATCAGCAAGAGTTTGCGAGTATCCTCAGGTTCAATTCTTTACAAGAAAACAAGACCGATTTTAAACCGGTAGAACTGCCGCGAGTGGCTTTGCAATACAAATACATTGCCGCCAATCCAAATCCTGACGGCTACAAATCTTTACAAATTAAGTCAAATATTTTTAATGATGAATATGATTTGATTCATCAAAAATACCACCCTTCTTTTCTCAATTATCAACAAAAGTTTCGATTTGAAGATATTTTGCTGATTTCGCGCGAGGGCAATGTGGTGTATTCAGTTGCCAAACGCATCGACTTTGCCACCAATTTTCGGCGTGGAGTATTTTATAATTCCAATGCCGCGCGTTTGTTTAAGCAAATCATTCAATCCGAAACCGAAGAAATTGTCCGCTTTGAGGATTATGAAAACTATACTCCGGCTTATTTCAAACCTTCGGCTTTTGTGGCAATTCCAATTTTTGAAAAAACCAAAAACAATCAAAAAGGGGAAAAAATCGGGGTTTTGATGTTTCAAATCAACAATGATAAAATCACCGAAATCCTCACCAACAATCTACAATGGGCAGCCGAGGGCTTGGGCAATAGTGGCGAAACTGCACTGGTAGGAGCCGATTTTAAACTTCGTAATGATACGCGCCGATTTTTGGAAGACCCCAATTTTTATGTTACCAACCTCAAAGGCAAAGCTGATAGTGTAACCATCGAGAAAATCCGCCGCCTCAAAACGACCATTATGCTCCGCGAATACCAAACGCAGGCAACGATGGATGCGATTGCGGGCAAAAGTGGGAGCAAAACCAATGTCGACTTTTTGGGCAATGAGGTATTGGATGTGTACTCGCCCATCGACATTTTGGGAGTGCGCTGGGCAATGATTACCGAAATGGACGGGGCGGAAATGTTTGCCTCAACCACCGTATTTCGCAATCAATTATTGCTCATTGCCGGTATTTTGTTTGTCGTAGTTACTTTGATTGGTACTTGGCTCGCCAAAAGCTTGGCTGACCCTATGCGTAAAATCCAACGCGAAATCACATTTCTGGCAGCCGGTGGTTTTCCCAAACTCAGCACCCATATTTATAAAGATGAATTAGGTAAAATAGACCAAGCCCTCAATACGCTCATTACGAGTATGAAAGAAGTATCAAACTTTGCCGAAAGTGTAGGAAGTGGCAATTTTGACTATGATTTCAAAGTGCGGGGCGAGCGCGATATTTTGGGTAAGTCGCTCTTGCACATGCGCGACAACCTAAAACGGATTTCGCAAGAAGACCACGAGCGCAGTTGGGCGAGTAGTGGGGTGGCAATGTTTGGCGATATTTTGCGGAATAATAGCGACAATATTGAAGCCTTGGGCAAAGCCGTGATTGGTGAATTGGTCAAATATATGCGCGCTAATCAGGGAGCTTTTTTTGTATATGATGACAAAGAAAACAACCTCAAAATTGCGAGTGCTTATGCCTACGAAAAATATAAATACTTGCAAAAAAGCCTCAATTTGGGCGAAGGCTTGGTAGGGCAGGCGTTTTTGGAGCGCGAAAAAATCCACCTCACCGAAATCCCCGAAGATTATTCGGACATCAGCTCGGGCTTGGGTAAGGCACGCCCGCGCAGTATTTTGGTGATGCCCCTCCAAATGAATGAAAAAATTTATGGTGTACTCGAGTTGGCATCATTAGATGATTTTCAACCCTTTGAAATTGATTTTGTGGAGTCCATTTCTGAAGATATAGCTATGACCATCTCTATCATCAAAGCCAGCGAAGAAACCAAACGACTCTTGGCAGAATCGCAAAAAGCAACTTTGCAATTGCGCCAGCAAGAAGAAGAAATGCGACAAAATTTTGAGGAACTTATGGCAACTCAAGAAGAAATGAAAAAACGCCAAGAACAAATCGACTCGCTCTTGCACGGCAAATTAAACATAACCGAACTGACTGATAATGAGGAAATTATAAAATTTAATAGCAAAGCCAGCGAAACCGAAAAAGCCCGCATTGACCGCCTGTTGCGTGATGCTATTTTGCAACAAAAAGAGGTTTTGGATTCTACCTTTACCAAAAATCAGATTCGGGAGCAAATCATCAAAGCCAAAGTAGATAAAATCAACAACCAAAACGGGCAGAATAAGAAATGAAGCCCGCAATTCTAAGCCTTGCTTATAAAGATACAAGCGGCAGGTTTAAGGTTTGATTATTTTTATCTAATCAATTGATTTCCAAATGATTAACTCGGAACTAGAAACCCGAAACTCGGAACTAGAAACCCGAAACTCGGAACTAGAAACCCGAAACTCGGAACTAAAAACAGAAAAACTCTCTGTATGCAAAAAAATCACCTTGAGATATGCGCTTTTGGTATTCAATCTTGCCTCATCGCGCAAGCTGAAGGCGCAAGCCGAGTAGAGCTGTGCGATAATCCGATTGAAGGTGGCACTACCCCCTCGTATGGCACTATCAAAATGGTACGCGAAAAAATCTCAATTGAATTATATCCCATTATTCGCCCGCGCAGTCTCAATTATTATTATGATGATGACGAGTGGGCAATTATTTGCCAAGATGTACTGATGTGCAAGCAGTTGGCGTGTGATGGAATTTCGGTCGGGGTACAAAAAATAAACGGCGAATTGGATACCGACAAAATGAAACGGCTGGTTGATTTGGCTTATCCGATGGCAGTTACTTGCAATCGAGTCTTTGATGCCGTGCCAAATCCTTATGAAGCCTTGGAGCAATTGATTGCGGCGGGTTGCCGGCGCGTACTTACCTCGGGGCAAGCCGCCACCGCCCCCGAAGGAATGAACCTACTCAAAGAGTTGGTTGCGCAAGCCCAAAATCGCCTCAGTGTTATGCCCGGGGCGGGGGTCAAATCGAGCAACATTGCCGAACTAAAAAATTTTACCCAAGCCTATGAGTTTCACGCCTCAGCCCGAATAGCCGCGCCCAATTTGGTCAACTATTATAATTTTAAAATTACTGATGCCGGTAATATGTATATTGCTGACAATGAGGAGGTTAGAAAAATGCTTGAATTATTAAAATCCTAAAATTCGCCAATTCAAAAATTTTCAAAACCTTTATGATTCCCTTTTTCAATCTTACTCGCCAACTAGCTGATATTCAACCACTTATCAATGAAGCCATTGAAAAAGCCCTGAGTACGGGCATCTACACCGGCGCAGAAGTAGTGCGGGATTTTGAAGCCGATTTTGCCCAGTTTTGCCAAAGCAAATACGCCATTGCCGTCAATAATGGCACTTCGGCACTGCATTTGGCTTTGTCGGTTCTGGGCATTGGCAAAGGCGATGAAGTAATTGTACCGGCTAATACCTTTATTTCTACGGCTTGGGCAGTGAGCTACACGGGCGCGACCCCGATTTTTGTGGATTGCGAAGCAGATACGTGGGAAATATCGCCCACAGATTTACAAACCAAAATTACCCCTCGTACCAAAGCAGTAATCGGCGTGCATTTGTATGGGCAAGTATTTGATTATGAGCAAGTTAGCCAAATTTGCCAGGCAAATCAGCTATACCTTTTGGAAGATGCCGCCCAAGCCCACGGAGCTACTTACGAAGGCAAAAAAGTCGGTAGCTTGGGCGATTTAGCCGCTTTTAGCTTTTATCCGACCAAAAACTTGGGTACCTATGGCGAAGGTGGCGCAATTACCACCCAAAATGAAAATTATTTTCAAAAAATAAAAAAATTGCGCAATCTGGGCGCAAGTGAAAAATATTTTTTTGATGAAATTGGCTTCAATTATCGTTTGGGAGCGGTGGAAGCTGCCGTTTTGCGAGTCAAATTGCAATTTTTGGCGCAATGGAATCAACGCCGTCAACAAATCGCGCAGTTTTACCAACAAAATATTCAAAATCCCTTGGTTAAAATGCAAAAAACCAATCCCCAAGCCACTTCCGTATATCATCTGTTTGTCATTACCACGCCCAATCGAGATAAATTTCGAGATTTTTTAGGGCAACATAATATTCAGACCGCTTTGCATTATCCTTGCCCTTGTCATTTGCAAGCGGCTTATAAATTTTTGGCTTATCGTCCCGGAGATTTGCCCAATGCCGAATATTTAGCCGCGCATTGTGTATCTTTGCCGATGTTTGCCGAACTGACCAATAGCGAAGTAGAAAAAATTGTGGAAGTAATTAATAAATTTCTAAATTTTTGAATTCTCGAATTTTTAAATTCAAATTCACTTTTTTCAAATTTTATATTTCAAAAATATAAATTGCTGATAATCAATCATTTACAAATCAATAAATTCCCAAATCTCCAAATCAAAAAATATGTAACTCATTGATAATCAATTATTTACAAAAATAAAATAATTATTTACCCCTTGTAAGAAAAAATGTAACGCAGGCTGTCTAGCCTGCCGCGTAAATGCGTTTGGGCTTAGAACAAAGCTACAAATTTCCTGAAAAGTGCTGAAGGACTAATAACATCAAAAATCTCCAAATCAAAAAATATGTAACTCATTGGTAATCAATTATTTACAAAAATAACATCAACAAACCTCCAAATTTCCAAATCAACAATTAATTATGTGTGGAATTGCCGGATTTTATGCTTTATCGCAAAAATTTAGTGAAACAAATCTAAAAAATATGACCACCGCCCTGAGTCATCGGGGTCCCGATGCTGATGGTTTCTTCTTTGATGGTGTATGTGGCTTAGGGCATCGACGTTTGAGTATCATTGACCTCTCGGCGGCGGCTAATCAGCCAATGTTTACGTCAGATGAGCGTTATGCAATGGTTTATAATGGCGAAGTGTATAATTTCAAAGAATTAAGAAAACAATTGGATATCGAGCTACGCACATCGTCTGATTCGGAAGTGATTTTGGAATTATTTGCCAAGTTCAATATTCGCTCGGTGTATCAATTGAATGGTATTTTTGCCTACGCTATTTATGACCAATTTGAAAAATCTTTGTATTTGTTTCGGGATAGAGTCGGAATCAAGCCTTTATATTACTATTATGACGAAGAAAATTTTGCCTTTGCTTCCGAAATCAAGAGTTTATTGACCCTTCCTCAAATCCAAAAAAACTTAAACCGCAGTGCTGTAGCCGATTTTTTGCACTTGGGCTATGTGCCTGCTCCTCAATCCATTTACCAAAATATCCACAAAATGCCCGCCGGAAGCTGGCTCAAAATTTCACCCAATGGCTTGGTGCAAGACCAATATTGGAGTTTGTCAGAAAAAGTATATGACCAAGCTACCCAAAAAAAACTAGGTATTTTGAACCGCGAAGCCGAGGCAAAGCAACAATTGAAAAAAACCTTGCTCAGTGCGGTCAATTATCAATTGGTGAGTGATGTGCCTTTGGGCGTGTTTTTGAGTGGTGGAATTGACTCAAGCTTGGTTACAGCTTTGGCTACACAAGAGGCTGATAATCAGATAAATACATTCTCGATTGGGTTTAAAGAAAACAAATTTAATGAAGCCGATTATGCTCAAGCGGTTGCCAAGCATTTGCGCACCAATCACCACGAATTTATGGTCTCGACCGCCGAAGCGAAGGCTTGGATTCCGCAATTGATTGATATTTATGACGAGCCTTTTGCCGATTCTTCAGCCATTCCCACTTTGTTGGTCTCGAAACTGGCACGCCAGCACGTAACAGTGGCTCTGGGGGGCGATGGGGGCGACGAGCTGTTTTTTGGATATGGAATGTATCAATGGGCAGAGCGTTTGGCAAAACCTTTTTGGCAGACGGTGCGCAAGCCCGTAGCCGGCACCTTGCGAATGTTTAGAGGCAATAAATACCAAAAAGCCCGCAGTTTGTTCAATTATTCAAAAAAACAGGACTTAGCCAGCCACATTTTTTCGCAAGAACAACATTTATTTTCCAAAAAAGAAATCAGCAATCTATTGATTAATCCGGGCTTGCCAAGCAAATATGGCTTTTTGCCGGTGAAGCGCAACCTAAACGCAATGGAGGCGCAGGCTTTGTTCGACTTGCAATATTATTTACAAGATGATTTATTGGTCAAAGTAGATAGAGCAAGTATGCGGTTTGCCCTCGAGGCGCGGGTGCCTTTGCTCGACCATCGGGTCATTGAATTTGCTATTAATCTTGCCCCCGAGTTGAAATATAAAAACAAAACGAGCAAATATCTACTCAAGCAAGTATTGTATGATTATGTACCCGCCAAACTGTTTGACCGCCCCAAACAAGGCTTTGCGATACCTTTGGTAGATTGGCTCAAAACCGATTTGAAATACTTGATTGATGATTATTTGAATGAAAATATGGTCAAACACTATGGTTTGGTCAAATACGAAGCGGTTGATTCAATGAAAAAATATTTCTTGAAAGGAAATTCTTATTATTACAATCGCTTATGGGCTTTGATAGTGTTGCATCAATTTATGGCAAAGAACTTTTAGCTTTGCGCCTGCCTCGTCCGAAGCAACTGAGAAACATAAGTATCATTTAAAATAAATTCCAAAATTCGTATTTTTGTCCTTTAAATTGATGATTATCAGTTAGTTATGTTATTTCAAATGTTTTTTATAACTGACTGATTATCAAGCAATTAACGAAAAACTCGAAAAAGAACCTCCGCCTCTGGCGGAGCAGGGGCTTAGAGACCCAAAACTGTCCGAACTATTGTATAAAATAAATTAGAAAATTTAAAAATTCACCAATCAATTGAGTTTCTTGCCTTTTATCATTCATTGCCCAATTTTGATTTTTTTGATAATTGTTTTAAAAAAACGCTATCGCAATGAGCCTTTGGTGGCTTATTTTACGGGGGCTTTTTGTGTCAAAATCCTCGCCGGAGTAGGCTATGGCTGGTTGTATGTGGTGTATTATGGGGGCATAGGCGATTCTTTGAGTTTTTTTCACGACAGTACGATATTGGCAAATTTTGCCTTGCAAAACTGGGCGGGTTTTTGGCAGGTAGTTTTGTGGGATACTTATTACCCTTTGTACGGACTCAATGAAGATATGTGGTTTCAACCTCGGGCTTTTTGGATGGTAAAATTGATGACTTTTTTGAATTTGTGGGCTTTGGGCAACTATTGGGTAATGGGGTTTTATTTGTCTTTTTTGAGTTTTTGGGGTATGTGGAAGCTCGCCAATGCCCTCAGCAAATTGTATTCTAGTGCAAAAATGGCAGCAGTTTGGGCGTTTTTGTTCTTTCCCAGCACTTTGCTCTGGAGTTCGGGGCTGACCAAAGAAAGTTTGATTATGGCGGCGATTGGTTTGAGCTTGGCAAAAGTGTTGGATTTTGTTCGCAAACCTAAACTATTTCGGCGCAAGGGCTGGCGTAGTGGGTTGATTTGGTTGCTGTCGGGGCTTTTGTTGTATATTATCAAATATTATTATTTGGCTATTTTGGGAGTATGTTTGGCATTGCTTTGGGTAGCCATTCGTGGAATTAGTTATATACAAAAGACCTATTATGCCCCCTATTTTGAGCGTACTTGGCAACAAATACTGAGTGTGGCGGGTTTGGGGCTTTTGGGGGCAATATTGTTGTTGAGCCTAGCTCCGGCAATTTGGCTGACAAACTTTAAAATAATGCTGGTGCATACCCATAATGTAAGTTATATTTTTTCGGAACCGAGCGATTTGATTCATTTTTCTATCTATCCTCGGCAAGGTTACATCAGTTTGCATACTCATTGGTCGAGTTTGGTGTATAACTTTCCTTTGGCGGTATTTTCTACTTTTTTTCGCCCTTTTTTGTGGGAAGCCGGCACAAATAAGCTCAAAATTCTGCTTGGTATCGAGGGCTTAGGGGTATTGTTGCTCACGTTGTATGCTTTGGTTTATGCCATTCGGCAACCTATCAAAGACTCCAACTATCTCAAAATCAATGCTTTATTGTTTTGGATTTGTGCTTTATATTTGGTGCTTTTGTTTAGTTTGTTGGCTTATTCCAGCCCCAATTTTGGCACATTGGCGCGCTATCGGGTGGCAGGCTATCCTTTTTTTGTGTATTTAATCAGTTTTAGATTGAGCGAGCATTGGCATTTTTTTTGGCAAAGCCGATTAAGAATGAATAGTGAATAATATAGAATGAATAGTTTTTGGATTGGAAATTCACCTTTGGCGGCACAGGTCAATAGGTTACTAAAAAATATTGTCGGCATTATTTTTTTCTTGTTCCTTAAAAAAAAACTTTGCCCCAAAATAATCAGAGCAAAGTTTGACAACTGTTTTAGTTTGTTTCAGTAAAAGTAAATTGCGTACAGGTTTTGAAAATAAACACACTCAACGCTTGATTAGTAATACTCAAAATCGAGTAGAGGCTAGAGGTTTTTTTGCAAAATTTTAGGCTGAAAATCGAAAAATAGTAGAATAGTTTGGCTATTTACTTGACCTTATTCTGTAATTATTCCTACTTATGACAAACAATAGTTCGGACAGTTCCGAGTTATTTACTAAGTATCTGATAATCAGCTCGTTACATAAAATATTTAAAAATAGCATAACTAGCTGATAATCAATTACTTATAAAAAATATCCGAAGTATTGGACAAAATAAGGACTAGAAAAAAATAAATCACCCAAGAATAATACACCTCTTGCGGAGGGCTGGCTTAAAAAAGAAAACCGAGCAAAACTGACTTTTTTCATTTTTATTCTTAATTTTTGAGTTCATTTTAGCCGTGAGTTTTTGTAAGAATAAAAAACAAATTACAATCAATTGATAATCAGAAGTTTATCTAATTATTCAATTAAAAATATTAAAACTATGTTCAAAATCAAAACCAACCCCATCGGTAATCCAGCCGAAGCTCAAAACTACGAATTGGAAAAAAACAAAACCGAAATTTTGCTCAACAAACAACCCTTTGCTTGGGATTTGATCCAAGTCAAAGACCATATTTTTCATATTATTCGGGATAATCAATCTTATTTGGCAGAAGTAATCAAAGCCGATTATGAAGCCAAAACTTTTACTATCAAGCTCAATCATAAGCTCTACGAAGTAGAACTGCACGACAAATTTGACCAACTGTTGCAAAAAATGGGTATGGACAAAACCGCGACCAACAAGGTGAGCGAAGTCAAAGCCCCAATGCCCGGATTGATTATTGATGTAAAAGTAGAAGAAGGGCAAACGGTCAAAAAAGGCGATGCACTCTTGATTTTGGAGGCAATGAAAATGGAAAATGTCCTCAAATCGCCCACCGATGGGGTCATCAAAGCCATCAAAGTAAAAAAAGGCGACAATGTCGAAAAAAATCATATTTTGGTGCAGTTTTCCTGATGCTAAAGTATTGATTTATAGAGCTTTACCGTTTTACTTCCTAGGAATAGATACAAAAAAAATAAAATTTTTAAAAACACAATTGATTGAAAATCCTCCAAAGGCGGACACGGTCAGGCAATTAAATTGTTGTTATTAAATAAGGTTCTTTACCCATTTTGAGGAAATTCTGGCTTTATTCTAAACCTCAACTCATTTACACGGGCAGGCTAGACAGCCTGCATTACAATTTTCCTGAAAAGTGGTGAAGAACCTTAAATAATATTTAACTTATTGATAATCAAATATTTACGAGTCATTTATTTTGCAAAAGGGGGATCATTGATATTATTTAAAATTAGATTGGGTGAAAAAACTTAAAATAAATTTTACTTTCTATCTTGGTAATAAGTGTCTGATTATCAGTTACTTATAACTAATATCATTTAGTTTACCACAAAGTTCACTATTTAGGCATCAAGAAACCCAAAGTTCTTTGTGTACTTTGTGGGCATTTTCTCAGTGTTCTTGGTGTTTAAATAGTTTATTTTTAGACTAGCTTTTGCAAATAAAATTGGTTCTTCACCACTTTTCAGGAATTGCCGAAGGCAATTCCATTGAATTCTGAAAAGCTCTCGCTTTTCAGTGATTCTGAACATTAATGAACCAAGCTATCGCTTGGTTCATTAATGCTCAGAATCACTGAAATTGATAAATTTCAGAAAAAAGATTCTCATTCCTGAAAAGTGGTGAAGAACCATAAAATTTCCACTTTTAATGACTACAAATTAAATAATTCCTAATTCCCAATTATTAATTCCTAATTCCCTAGCCTTCAACCGGCATTTATTTTCTTATAATTTATGCTCAAAATAGCCCTCACCGGACCCGAATCGACCGGCAAAAGCACCTTGGCACAACAATTGGCTCGGCATTACCGCACGATTTATGTACCCGAATATGCCCGCTACTATCTGGAAAGTTTTGGGGCTGAATATTCCGAAGCCCAAGTCTGGGAAATGGCGCGTGGGCAAATCAGCCTTGAAAAAGCCTTGCTGACGCAGGCTTCAGACATTTTGTTTTTGGATACCGAACTGACCGTGATGAAAGTTTGGCTTGAGAACGCCTATCAGTTTTGCCCCGATTGGCTTTTGTCCGCCCAAAAAAACCAAAATTATGACTTATATCTATTGATGAATATTGATTTACCCTGGCAGCCCGACCCCTTGCGCGAGCATCCGCACCGCCGCGCCTATTTTTTAGCCAAATACGAAGCCGAGTTACAGGCTTTGGGCGCAAACTATCGCCTGATAAGTGGCACCGCCGACCAACGCCTTCATTATGCCATTCAAATCATTGATGAATTGTTGAAAAATATTTAACGCCAAAACTAAAAAAGTGTAGCGCGTCATTAGGAATTAGAAATTGAGAATTAGAAATTTAATCAATTTCACAAATTTGTTTAAAAAAATATATAGCATTGTATTTCAAATTTTCAGATTAGGAAAATTAATCATTTCTTCATCAATCGACTGGGTGCATTTCAAATTTACTACCTATAATCCTCTCCTTCGGAGAGGGCTGGGGTGAGGCAATAGAAACGCGTAAATTTGAAATGCGCCCAATCGACTTTATGAAATTTTGAAACGCAAATACTTTTTTAAACAATTTTCACTGAATCAAAAAAATGCAAAAGTTTTATCATCTAATTATCTTCTGGCTGGCGCAAGCGTTGGTGATGCAATTGTTTGCCCAAAACAATGAAGAATATGTCAAAACCCACTACCAAAAAGCCGAATATCAAATTCCGATGCGAGACGGCGTAAAATTATTTGCGACTGTTTATACACCCAAAGATGCCGGCAAAGACAATAAATATCCGATTTTGATGCAACGCACTTGCTACAATGTAGGTCCTTATGGGGCAGACAAATACGAAAGTTTGTTGGGTCCTTCAAAATACACAATGGAAGAAAAATATATTTTTGTGTATCAAGATGTGCGAGGCAGGTGGATGTCGGAGGGGAGTTTTGACAATATGCGCCCGCAAATTCCGGCAGGTAGCAAAACCACCCAAAAAGACATTGACGAAAGTACCGATACGTATGATACCATCGACTGGTTATTGAAAAATCTCAAGTTTCACAATGGCAAAGTGGGGCAGTGGGGAATTTCTTATCCGGGTTTTTATGCCGCAGTGGGGACTTTGGCAAGGCATCCGGCACTCAAGGCTTCGTCGCCCCAAGCCCCGATTGCCGATTTTTTCTTTGATGATTTTCACCATCAAGGGGCGTTTATTTTGGGCTATTTTATGACTTTTCCGGTTTTTGGCGTACAAAAAGATAAAAATACTACCGAATCGTGGTACAATGACAAGTTTCCAAAACCCAGCCGCGATTATTATGATTTTTTATTGAATATGGGATCTTTGAAAAATGCCGAGCAATATTATAAAGACAATTTCTTTTGGCAAGAAATCGTCAATCACCCCAATTATGATGAGTTTTGGCAAAAACGCAATCTCTTGCCCCACCTCCGCAATATCAAACACGCCGTACTGACGGTAGGCGGGTGGTTTGATGCCGAGGATTTGTACGGACCCCTGAATATTTATAAAACCATCGAGAAAAATAATCCGGGTATTTATAACCAAATTGTAATGGGACCTTGGACACACGGCGATTGGGCAAGAACCCCCAAAGAGCAAATTATTGGCAATATTCATTTTGGAACGAATATTTCGGATTATTACCAACGCGAAATAGAAGCAAAATTTTTCAAACAGCACCTCAAAGGTGGCGAAGATGCCAAAATTGCCGAAGCAACTTTGTTTGATACCGGCAAAAAGGAATGGCGGAGTTTTGACAAATGGCCGGCTGCCAATGCCAAAAAAGCAAAATTGTATTTTCACGAAAAAGAAAAATTGGCAATTGACCAAGCTCCTGCCGCTAACGGCTTTGCCGAATTTATCAGCGACCCGCACAACCCTGTGCCTTATGCCGAAGACTTGGGCGTAAGTTTTACCCCACGCAAATATATGACTGATGACCAACGCGAAGCCTCGCGCCGTCCCGATGTAGTGGTTTTTCAGACCGATGTATTGACCGAAGATATAACCCTCGGCGGCGAAATATTGGCAAAACTCAAAGTGTCAGTAAGCGGCACAGATTCCGATTGGATTGTAAAACTCATTGATGTAATGCCCGACACCGCCAAAGCCAGCGAACAAACCCCCAAAACGACCAAATTAGCCGGTTATCAGATGTTGGTACGCTCCGAGATGATGCGCGGGCGGTTTCGCAATAGTTTTGAGAAGCCTGAGCCGTTTGTGTCCAATCAAATTACCGAAGTCAAATTTCCCTTGCAAGATGTGTTGCATACTTTCAAAAAAGGGCATCGAATTATGATTCAGGTACATAGTACTTGGTTTCCGATTATTGACCGCAATCCACAAAAGTACGTCGACAATATTTACAAAGCCGAAGATGCTGACTTTACCAAAGCAATGCACCGCGTATATCACGCCAATGACAATGCTTCATACATTGAAGTAGAGATTTTGGATAAATAATTGATTATCTTTGACTTTTGACAAATCATAATGTAACCCAGCCTTTAGGCTGTACCTGCCACAGCCTAAAGGCTGGGTTACAATATTATGAATACTTGATTATCAGGCGTTTATGCAATGAAAAAAATAGGAAATACCCTTACGCATTTGTAGATTTGATACCAAGAGACTAATAGATAAAGTACTGATAATCAATTGCTTATACTCAAAATTAATTGATTTTGAACTTCGGCAAAGTTTAAAACTTTGCCGAAGTTGAAAGTTATTTAAGTACTGCTTCAATCAGGCGGGTGTCAATGTCTTTGAATCGGATTATTTGCTTGCCTTCGTGGTCATTTTTAAATTCTACTGCCGAAGCCGAATCTTTGACCGGCACAAAATCATTGCCCATAGGTCCCAAAACCTTGCTACCAATTACAAAAAAAGCATCTTCGGCTTTGATGCGGCGGGTTTCGTAATACTCGACCAGTTGAATCAAGCTAAAGTTTTTCAATTTGCCTTGTGGATGCTTGACTTCCATCAACATACAACGCGGTGAGCAAAACCATTTCAGTTTTTGGTCGGCTGTGGTAAGCTTTACATTCCATTTGGGGTATTCGTTGGCGGGCATTGCACAGTGGGCGCAATCGTATTTGGTATCGCGGGTGCTGTTAGGTATCGCTTTTTTTTCGGGGCTATTGGATTGGCAAGCAAAAGCTAAAAAGCTGATAAACAGCCCATTAAGTGTTTTTTTGAAATTTTTTATTGGCATTTTTTTACAAATTAATATACTAAATAATGAGTTAATCCGCCAGAGGCGGACAAGTTGCAACACATTGATTATCAGCCAGAGGCAGACACGGTCAATTAATTATATTTTTTGGCTCTATCGTTAATTTGGTTAATTCATAGTAATTTTTCAAGATCATTTAAACCCTAAGGGTTTTAAAAACCCTTAGGGTTTGGCCTCAATCCCCA
>JALONJ010000073.1 GCA_025455045.1 Microscillaceae bacterium
TATCAATGTTTTATATATTTTTACAAAAATTATTTAAAATATTTATTATATCAAAATAATACAATTTTATTTTAAATATAATTTATAATTTACCGAAAAGTGTATTTTTTACATTATAATTATTTGATTATCAATCACTTACAAAAAATGTCCGCAGTATTGTAGATATAAAATAACTATTTTATAAACTTGCCCGCCTCTGGCGGATTAACTTATTACCTATCCATTCGGCGAGGCATTATCATTTATTTGTAAAAAACCAACCAAAAAATTTGCTTTTCGGTATCCTTTTTACTTATTTTTACGTTTGAAATTTAAAAAGAGCAAAATGCGTCTCCTAAAACATACATATCATCTCGCAAGTAGTCGGCAAATCCTTGATAGGAGTTTGTCGCGGGATTATTACATAGTTTTGGGTGGGTATTTTGGTAACTTATTCTCGATTGCCAATTTGCCTTAAGGCATACAATATAGATTTTGCAAAGCTCGAACTATCTCAATGGTTCGGGCTTTTTTTTTGGCAAAATTTACAAATGTCTTGATGGATAATATTTTGTAAAAATTCCATAACTAATTGATTTTCAGGTGTTTATATGATTCTTTACCACTTTTCAAGAAAATTGTAAAGTAGGCTGTCTAACCTGCCCGCATAAATGAGTTTAAGCTGAGAATAAAGCTAGAATTTCCTAAAAATGGGCAAGAAACCATTGACGTTTTTCAGAAAGGGCTGTTTATTCAAACACTTAATTTATATAATTCCTAATTCTTAATTTTTAATTCCTAGTTCTTAATTCTTAAAAGTATGTTCAACACTCATTCAAAACTCAAATTTTTAAGGCGTAGCTGGCTGGAGCGAGCGCGACTTTAGCCGGTCAAAAAATCATTTGAGCGATCACAAAAATTCAAATCGATTTTTGCCCGGTCAGTTGTTTCGGTGAATACCCAAAAGTATTCATCAAGTAATGTATTCAATAACTGATTTACAACTCAGAGTAGGTTGAGCGTTTTTTTGTAATCAACTGATAATCAGGTAGTTATGATATTTGCTGGTTTCAAGGCTGGAAACAGGATAAATTGTGAACTACCAAATGATTATTAATTTATAACTAATTGATTATCAAGTGTTTATAAAAAAAATAAATCCAAAAAATTGGATTTAAAACTACCCAGTCTATTCAATTAACTAACAAGAAAATGGGCAAATCATCAAAACTCCAATCGCGCAAAGCGGCACAAGCCGAAAAAGCTGCCGAATTGGAAAAAATTTTAAAAACCTCAAAAGTTTTGTATAAAGACCCCGCCAAAAAATTGGACTCTTTGTGCAAAGGTGATATTAAATATTATATGACTCCCCAAAACTCGGGGGCTAGACAAATCGCAACTATTTTTCAGGAAACTTGGCGCAATAATCAGGACAAAACCAAACGCCATCGCTTCCAAGAATTGTTGCAAAAGCTTGCCGTTGGCAAAACCTCAGCTATGCTGAGTGATGGCGAAATCGTACTGGGTTTGTGCTGTGTATCGGAGTTTATGGGAATGGCGATTCGTTCTATTGAAGATTTTGAGCCTACGAGCCACAATCGCCATAAACAGTTTTCGCAACTTATTCGCCATTTGTTTGCGCTTTATGAAGTGCCGGATTTTATGGACAAGGCTTTTTATCGCCAGAATAACCTCCATATTGGCTGGTTTATTCATATTGCTCAGGGTAAAAACATTCGCACGGCTGCCAAATTGCCTATCAAGCTGACAAGCAAAATGGCGCATTATTTTACCCAAACTCCGGCGTATTATACCATTGAGGAGGCTTTGCGTTATGCCCAAGTATTGGGTATGGGCGGTGATGAGTATTTGTTGGGGCATATCTTGGCTACTCGATTGGGTCGGGGCTTTGTGAATGAAGATTTTTGGGAAACAGTCATTCATTGGTTTATTCAAAATCCGATGCTCGATCCTACTTATGTCCAACCGATTGTGGATTATATTGATTTCCAAAAGTTTAATCCCAATGAAGTTGCCAACAATCGATTGGGGGGACGTATGTTGCAACTTCGCAATCCACCCCAACCCAATTTCTCGATGAAGGGGCGTACTCCGCGCGCTTTGTTGCGATTGGTAGAGGAGTGGCACAATGAACTGAACCAAATTCGCAAAGAAGAAGCTACTTTGCCGTGGTTGGGCGTGGCAATTCCTGATTTTGAGTATGTCGAAAACGAAAAGACGATTTACCAAACCACTTACCACATTCGTCAGTTGTTTACTGCCGAATCTTTGCGCCAAGAAGGGCAAGCAATGCGCCACTGTGTTGCTTCTTATGTACATTCGTGTCGCAATGGCAATTGCTCAATTTGGTCAATGACGATTGAAGATGGATTTGGTAAAAAAGAACGCTTATTGACAATTGAACTGAACCGCGAGCGCACCATCGTGCAAGCGCGCGGGGTCTGCAATGCAATGCCCAAACCCCGCGATATGAATATTTTGTCGCGCTGGGCTAACCGCTACAATCTCAATATCTCGCGCTGGATAAAGGCTTAATTATCTGTCCTCAAAAGAGATTTTTTCGGTAAAAAATGCTTTATTTAACTTCGGCAAAGTTTTAAACTTTGTCGAAGTTTGAATGAAGCTAAGAGTTAAAATTTATGTAAGTAATTGATTGTCAATGAGTTATATATTTATAGATGCTGTCTGATTTGTATTTATTCCTTATTCCAATCAGCAAAGTTTTAATGCAAAGTTTTTAAACTTGACCAAAGCCCAGACTACAAAAAACCTTATTTTATCGATAAACTAAAAATTTTTTTCCAAATTTTGAATCATTTGTGTAATTTCGGATTGACAAAACATACTATATTTTTACAAAGCCATTAAAACTCATTAATTACAAACCATTAGACCGATGAAAAACCATATAACTCGATGCAAAAGTTTTTTTTATGGATAACTTTTTTGAATTGGGTATTTAGTCTGCATTCGGGTTTTGCCCAAGTCAAGAAACTCGGAATGCCTTTTTTCAAAAATTATCTTCCTGAACAATACAATGCTGAAAACCGAAATTTCGCGGTAGTTCAAGACCGGCGAGGCGTGATGTATTTTGCCAATTTCAACGGCATACTTGAGTTCGATGGCTCTAATTGGCAATTGATTCGCCTTCAAGCCAACAAAACTCCCACGGCTTTGGCGGTAGATACTACCGGCAAAATATATGTGGGAGCCAACAATGAATTGGGCTACCTCAAACCGCAAAAAAGCGGTGATTTAACCTTCATTTCTCTAAAAGATAAATTGCCAACGACTGAGCAAAATTTTAAAGAAATCCAAAAAATCTTGATTGCCAGCTCGGGAGTTATTTTTCAAACTGCCGAAAAACTATTGATTTTTCAAAACAACCATTTTCAAATTCTGAAAACCGGCGGATTTATTGACCAATGTTTTAAGGTAAACGAAGATATTTTTGTTCGGGAGTGGGGGACAGGGCTATACAAATTATTCAATTATTCTTTGGAAAGGGTACAAGGCAGTCAAATCTTTGCTTATGACCGGATTTTGGCAATGCTACCATTTAGCAAAAAACGACTGATGGTGGTGTCACGCAACCGTGGCATTAGTATTTATCAGCCCCAAGCCGACTCGCTCCGGCGTTGGCAGGTACAAAGTTTTTCCCCTGAGCTTAACAACTTGCTCATTACCCAACAGATTACTTGCGGAATCCGCCTCAATGCTCGACAAATTGCCCTCGGAACGGCTCAAGACGGCGTATTGGTGATTGATAATCAAGGGCAAATCATTCAACACTTAAATCAAACAACGGGCTTGGCTGATAATCAAATCAATGATCTTTATCTCGATTATCAGCGCAATTTGTGGCTGACCCTTGAAAAAGGCATCAGTTATGTCGAGATCAACTCGCCTTTTTCGGTTTATAATGACCGCAATGGCTTATATGGTACGATTATGAACTCCATTTTTCACCAAAATCGTTTGTATGTAGGTACTTCGGAGGGAATTTTTTATCGCAAAGAAATTTTTAAAACCAATCAATCTAATCAAAAGTCTGAATTTCAATTGATTAAAAATACCAAAGGCTATTCGGGTGTTCCTTACAATTTTCGAGGAATTTTGTTGTATTCGCACCATAACGGAGTCTTGGCAATTGAAGATACTACGGCTTTTACATTGATGCCCAACGAACCGGCTTTAGGATTTACGGATTTGCGCCAAAAACCCCAATATGTTTTGGTTGCCAAACTGCGAGGCGGCTTGGCTTTGCTGGAAAAAAGGGGCAAAAACTGGATTTTTAAGGCAGAAGTCAAAGGTATTCAGCAACCTTGCAATTCTTTGATAGAGGATAGTAATGGCAATATTTGGTTTAGCGACTATGCCAAAGGCATCTATAAAATTACTTTTAATGCCACTATGGATAGCGTCAAAAACCTGACTTTGTATAATCAACAAAGAGGCTTACCGGCGTATTCGCGCAATAGTATCGTAAAAATCAAAAATCGATTGGCTTTTATTACTCGTTTGGGAGTTTATCGCTATGTGGCTGACAAAGACCGATTTGAACCGGATACCGAACTCAATAAAATTCTTTTTGCCGGAACCTACGTCTCAACTTTGATGGAAGACACCAAGCAAAATATTTGGTTTTTGCAATATGGCAAAATTGGCTTTGTACCTCATCAAAGCAATAAAATAGTGAGTTTAGGCTCAAGTATTTTCAACAAACTAAAACTCAATGTCTTGACGCATATCACCCCCATTGATGAAGCAAATATTTTATTTGCTACGCAAAAGGGCTTATTTCATTATAATTTGCAAATCAATCAGACCTCTAAAAATGACTTTGCCGCGCTTATTCGACAGGTATCTACGGGCAGTGCCAGTGGGCGGAATTCGGTGATTTTTGCCGGAGCTTTTCAAAATGAGTACGAAACCGCCGGACTTCGACAGGCGCGCGACCAAATCCAAACCTTGCCGTATAGCTTAAACAATTTGAAATTCAACTTTGCCGTAGCTTGGTACGAAGAAACCGAACACCTTGAATATCAATACTTTATGAAAGGATTGGACAATGCTTGGTCGGCGTGGAGCAAACAAACCGAAAAAAGCTATACCAACCTGCCCGAAGGTGTATATATTTTTATGGTCAAAGCCCGCAATATTTATGGGCAGGAGAGCTATGCCGCAACTTATCAAATCATTATTTTGCCCCCTTGGTATCGAACTTGGGGAGCATATATAGCATATTTTTTGGGGGCTATCTTGTTGATATTCAGTCTGATACGCTGGAATACTTGGCGACTACGCCGCCAAAATGCGTATTTGGCACAAGAAATCGAGAAAGGCTTGGGACAAATCCGCCAAAAAAATCAAGAACTCGAAATCAAAAACGAAACTATCGAGCAGTCATATCAAAATGTAAAATTGTTGAACGAAATCGGGCAAATAATCACCGCCGAACTCAGCGTTGCCAAAATCGTTGATGCCGTTTATTTCAACATCAATCAATTGATGGATGCCCCTACACTGGGAGTAGGAATTTATAACCCACAAACTCAAGAAATAGAATTTATCGGTGCTAAGGAAAACGGCGAAACCCTGCCGCCCTTCAAGCTACCTATCGAGAACAAAAACCGCTTGGCAGTGTGGTGTTTTGAAAATCGCCAAGCTATTTTGTTAAATGACTATCCGCACGAATACCACGCCTATATAGCAGAGTATCAATCGCCCATTTTTGGCGAGCCGGTTACTTCGGTTATTTATTTGCCTTTGTGGTCGGGCGAAGAAGTAAAAGGGGTTTTGACCGTACAGAGTTTTGCCAAAAACGCCTATACCGACTACCACCTCAATATCCTCAAAAACTTGGCAATATACATTAGCATCGCCCTCGAAAATGCTCAAGCCTACCAAATTTTAGCCGAGCTTAATCTCGAGAAAAATCATCTGATTGGTATTGTAGCCCACGATTTGCGCAACCCCTTGCATAATATATATGGCTTGGCGCAAGTCATACAGTTAAACTCCGAAAACCTTAGCCCCAAGCAAGCCGATTATTTACGCAAAATCATTGATTCGGTAGCAAGACTTAACGCCTTGATTAACAAGGTTTTAGACCTCAAAGCTATCGAGTCCAGCACCATCAACCTCCAGCTCCAATCCGTGGATTTATTAAAAGTGCTGCACCAAGTCCAAACTAATTTGCTTCACGAAGCCCAACGAAAAAACATTGTTTTGCGGCTTGACTATTCATCTGAGCCATTGATTTCGGAATTAGATGAAAACTACACTTACCAAGTCTTTGAAAACTTAATCTCCAATGCCCTCAAATTTTCTCAGCCCAATGAACAAATCCTGATTCAACTCTCTCGCCAAAATGGGTCAATTTACACCACCATTCAAGACAACGGACCCGGTATCAAACCCGAAGAAAAAACGAAGCTATTTGGCAAATTTCAAAAACTAAGTGCCAAGCCTACGGCGGGCGAACATTCGGTAGGATTAGGGCTTTCCATTGTCAAAAAATACGTTGAGCTGATGCAAGGCAAAGTATGGTGCGAAAGCGAAGTAGGCAAAGGCGCAACTTTCATTGTTGAGTTCAAAGCCCTTAGCCCGTCAATTGATGAATAAATCAAATGCCTCAAACTGCTTATTACTCTTTGATTTGTGTGCGATTTGTGCGAATTATCCATCTTTGGTCAGATAGATTCTAAGTAGTTTACCTAGTCAAATTTGTTATTTTCTTTGAAAAATCTATTTTCTTTGTAAAGTGCTGATTATCAAGAATTAACCATCAATGGAAATTATTTTAACCACTAAGAACACAGAGAAATACACACAGAGGTACACAGAGCCTTATTGGTTACAAAAATGGAATTGTTTTATAAATAGCTGATATTCAAATGTTTAATAAAAATTGTATTCTTTCAAGAAAACACCAAATTTGTAGATCTCTATTAGTTAATTTATGCCAATTAAAAGTTAAATATTGTATTATTTCAATATTTTGTATAATTATAAAGCGTGAATTATTATTTTCCTAGGTGTAAAAATGAGGAATTTATATTGGGTTTATCCTCAAAAGTAATTAATATATTTACGTAACATAATTAGGGCTAAATTGATATTTATTAAATATTAAAATAGTACAATTTTTAATAGTTTTTTCTTAGTAAAATTATATTCCCAACTTTTAATTCGCATAATTTATAATTTTCGTCTTATCAGACTTTACGCTCTAGAATCTCTAAAATCTCGACGCGTTTACGTTGGGGTATTTCTACGATTTGGTTGTTTTGAAGTGTAATGGTAGCTGGTTCTTTGCTTTGAATTTGTTTGATATGTTGGGTATTGATAATGAACGACTTATGTACTCGTAGGAAGTAATGGCTAGAGTCGCAAAGCATTTCTTCCATTTCTTTCAAGGTTTTTGCAAGGCTAATTTTTCGTTGATCGGTAGTGTGGATTATCACATAGTTTGAGTCGGCTTCCAAACTTATAATTTTGGAATAGGCGAGATTTTCACCCGAATATTTATTCAAGACCAAGATTTTATCCACTTGATTTTGCGAGTAATTTGCCCAAAGCTCGGCATAGTTAAGTTCGTTTTGGGCGTAGAAGCCACGCATTTTCATACATTTATCTATCGCAAATTGCAAGTCGTTTTTGTCGATAGGCTTGAGCAAATAGTCTGCGGCACTCAATCGCAGGGCTTGAATAGCGTATTGTTGGTAAGCTGTAACAAAAACCACCGGAAAATTTATTTTGTCCAAATTATGTAAAAGGTCAAAGCCCGAACCTTCGGATAATTGCACATCAAGAAAAAGAATATCAGGTTTTTGGGTCTTAATGAGTACTTCGGCTTCGAATATGTTATGAGCCTTGCCTACTATGCAAAATTGTGGAAAATATTGAGTTATCAAAATGCTCAATACTGCCAAGCTGCTTTCTTCATCATCGACCAAGATTACGTTCATACCCTAAAACAAAACATTCAAAGGTACAACAATTTTGGCAACTACGCCCACTTTGGGGGCGTTTTCTAGGGAAAAAGTAGGAAAATCAGGGGTTTTTTCAAACAATACTTTTATCCTTTCTTGCACTATCAAAAGCCCTTTTGAATCGTGGAGCGTAGGCAAGGCTGATGTTTCTATAGGTTTGCCGTTGTTGTAGAGGTGTAAGTGCAAGCAAGCATCTTGCTCAAAAGCCCGCAGGCGAATGATTTTGGGGCGAATATCGGGCTTCAAACCGTGCCAAACTGCATTTTCTACTATAGGCTGTAGCAACATAGTGGGGACGAGTGTGTTGTCGGTTTCTATTTCATTATTTATATCCAATTGAAAATCAATCATATCCTTGAGGCGTTGGGCTTCTAAGGCAATGTAAAGGCGCAAAAGTTCAACTTCTTCTGCCAAAGTAACTTCTTTTTGTTGGCTATGCTTCAAGATAAGGCGAAACAATTTGGCAAACTCCGCTAAATAAAAATGTGCTTCTTCGGTTTTGTGTTGCAAAATAAAGGCTTGAATAGAATTAATGGCATTGAAAATAAAATGCGGATTCATTTGGGCTTGCAATGCCTGACTCTCGAGGTCAATCATTTTTTGTTGTATCAATCTTTTTTGCAGCTCTTGTTTTTTCACTTGGCGCACTATCCGAAAAGCTACCCACCACACCAACCCCACAAACAAAATTCCGCACATTGTCCAAAACCAATTTGTTTCGTAATAAGGGGCAGGCAAGGCAAGCCTAAAAGTTTGGCTGCTTGACATATTATTCGTGAGGCTATCTTGGGCATAGATTTTTACGACAAAGTTTCCGTAGGCAAGTTCCGTTTCGAAGTGGGTTTGGCGGGTGCTGTAGCGTTTTGATTTGCCATTATCTTGGTTCAAAATTTCTATGTAAAAGGCTATATTTTGTGCCGCTTTGTACGAAGTTTGGTTCAAATCAAAGTGTAAGGTCTTGCCTACCAATGTTTTGCGGTAATATAATTGGATGTAAATCGGCAATTTTTGCAAATCTTGGGTAGGCAAATGTATCACCTCATACTTGCCGGCTATGTAGAGTTCTTTGCCTACGATTTGCAGTTTTACTATTTCATCAAAGGGTAAAAAATTACGATGATTCAGCTTGAGCATTTTTTGGCTAGGCAAGTTATAGACATACAAACCAAAGCGTGTGCCTATATACAAGGTGCTGTCTTGGTAGGCAAGGCAATCAATGCGTTGAGGTAGGTGTGGAATGGTTTGCAATACCTTGCCTATCGAGTCCATCAGCAATACGCCCAAGTCATTGGTGCCTACGGCTATCATATTCGGAGCGACTGTTTTGAGGCAATTCACCCGATAACTACCCGCAAAATGCGAAGTATCGGCACGTTTGTAGCGTAAATCTATTTTTTTGATACCATTTTCTTGAGTGCCTAACAAAATCACCCTCTCATTGTATTTTTCTGCACACAAAACCCGAAATTTAGTAGGAAATTTCGTGGATTTATTCGTTTCAATACAACTTAGCCCAAATGCTCCAAATACCAAAATCATATCGTTCATCTGCACATAATCTTTGGCAAATTGTGCCAATTTTTCAAAGTGGGTTTTGTCCTCAAATTTTACCCCTTCGGAGGTAAGGTATATTTTTTGGTTGTCAAGTACCGCCACAGTATGCAAGATTACACTTTTAGAAGGGAAGCGGATTTGTCGGCTTTCTTTTGCATTCAGAATGGTGTTATTAGAAAGAATAACTTGGTCATTTTTCAAATTCAAAACCATATTTTCACCTTGATACAAACGTTTGGCTTGGGGCAGTCGCGCCACAAAAAGTCCCTTTTCTAAGGTCGTAAACCACAGATTGCCTTCTTGGTCTTGCATCATATCTGTAACACTCAACTTATCCAAATTACCGATTTTTATTTTTTGCAGCGAGTTTTTATCCAAGCAATACAACCCATTATTAAAAACACCCACATATATTTTTCCGTCCAATTCTTTGCTAAAAAGTATTTTATGAGGCAATGTATATGAGTTTAGTATTTTGAAATCTCGTATTTTAAATAACTCATTGGTCATATACACACAAAGACTTGAATCTTGGGCTATGTATGCTCGGAAATTGGCGGATAAAATTCCCTTGACTATTTTGCCCAAATCATACCGTTGCTTTGGAGTTTGGATAATCCAACGAGGCGCAAAGAAAAGGGGAACTTTAGGCATCTGAACAAGGGCTTTTTTTTCGGGCAGGAGGTGAATGGTAATGAGGCTGTCTGCGTGGGTTTCGAGAGTAGTAATCGTATGCGGGGTTGCTTGGTAGGTGAAGTGGGCGTTTTGTTGGGTGAATAAAACTGCATCATTGCTAAAAGGTATAAGTTGTACGATAGGTGTTTGCAACTTTTGTTTTAGAGGCGTATGAGGCAATTTTTTGATTGTATTTTGGTGTATGTAGGCAAGCGAACCGCGCAAGCCCGTTACCCATAACTTGCCGGTAGGCGAGCTATAGACACGCAAAACGACATTCTCCGCCAAGCCATCTCTAGTCGTGAGGTGAGTTACTTGATTGCCCACTATTTTGAGCAAGCCCACATCAGAAGCCACCCATTTGATGCCTTGCCTATCTTCTACGATGCTATAAAGTTCGGCACTCGGGAAAACATTGGCACTCACAAAGGGTTCGGCTATCAAATTTTGAGCAAAACAATGGCTTGCTTGCCCACACGCAAACCCGCATAAAACACATAGAATAAGGCGTAGTCTCATAGGGAGCAAAACTACATAATATCAGAAAAAAAGCGTAATTTTGCTATATGAAAGAACAACGTTATTCACTTGGTATTCAGGATTTCTCAGAGTTAAGACTAAGAAACTGTGTATATGTAGATAAGACTGAGCTTGTTTATCAACTTATTATGCAAAATAAAACCTATTTCCTGTCGCACCCACGCAGGTTTGGTAAGTCGTTGCTTGTCAGTATCTTAGAATATTTGTTCTTAGGTAGGAAAGATCTTTTCGAAGGGCTTTGGATAGAAGATAAAATAGCGTGGGACACTTATCCCGTATTGCATTTTAGTTTTATCGAGTCGGGGTTTCATACCATTGGTTTTGAAAAGTATTTGCACATCAAAATTGACGAACAAGCTAAAAGTTATGACATTACGCTTGAAAATACCGATATTTCCAATAAAGTACGGGAATTGATTGTAAAATTGAATGAAAAGCACCACAAACAAGTCGTTTTTTTGGTAGATGAATACGACAAACCCATCACCGAGTTTCTACGCCAAGAACAGCTACAAACGGCGGATAAAAATCGGGAACTGATGCGCCTTTTTTATTCACCCTTGAAAGAACTCGACAAATATTTGCGATTTGTGTTTATCACAGGCGTATCAAAATTCAGCAAAGTTTCTGTCTTTTCAGACCTCAATCATTTAGAAGACCTCACCATAGGTAAGGACTTTGCTACGCTTTTGGGCTATACCGAAGAGGAAATTGAGCATTATTTTCACGAAAAAATAGCCCAAATAGCCCAAGAAATGGAACTTACCTACGAGGCGTGCTTTGCCAAAATGCGCCTTTGGTACAATGGTTATTCGTGGAATGCAGGCAAGGACAAGGTTTATAATCCTACTTCAGTTATGAAGTTTTTGCGTAATAGGGACTTTGAAAATTATTGGTTTGAAACCGGTTCGCCGTTGTTTTTGATTCAAATGATGAGCGAAAACTTTACCTACAATGTAGAAGATTTGCAGGTAGAGGAGAATATTTTGAAAAATTTTGATATAGAAGCTATAGATGATATTACGCTACTTTTTCAAACCGGCTATCTCACTATCAAGGCAAAAGAAGATGGCATTTTTACGCTTACCTACCCCAACCAAGAAGTGCGCGACTCTATGTTGCAATACCTTTTGCGTGCCTACAGCCACAAAAGAAATACAAAGCCTTTGATATTAGAAATGTTCAAGACGTTGGCTAAACGCGACTTTGCCCATCTTTTCAAAATTTTTAACAGCATATTGGGCGAATTGCCCTATCAAATCTTTGATACCAAACAAGAAAAATATTACCAAGCTATTATTTTTCTTACGTTCAGGCTATTGGGCTACTATGCCCAAGCCGAACCCAGCGTAAGCGAGGACAGGATAGATGCCGTAGTAGAAACTCAAGATGGTATTTTTATCTTTGAGTTCAAGGTAAATGGCACGATTGAAGACGCTATGGCGCAAATTCACGAAAACCGCTATTATCAACGTTATGAAGCCTCTGAAAAAGAGATTTATCTTTTGGGCGCGGTTTGCCAAGAAAAAGAAATCAAAGAATACAAATGGGAAAAATTTGAGTCCTAGCTTCTTGACTTCCTGCACAGACTAACTTTCTCCTGCACAGACTAACTTTCTTGTCTATGAGGATAGGCGAGCCATTATCTTTATGGTTAAAACATTGTATGAGAAAGTTATACTTATTTTTACTGTTAGGACTGTTTTGCCAAGTTTCTATGGCACAAACCCCGTTTTGGCAAGATAGTTTTGAAAATGCCACTACGCCCGATGTAGCCGCAGGCTCAACACGTGCTACATCTGTCGCACAATTTGGTTGTGGCGGTCCACCTTTTACAAGATACTTTCGAAGATCACTCTCCTCTGAAATCAATACCAATAACACCTACACTAATGTTGCAGGAAGTTATTTTTGGGCTTCTGAGGACAATGATTTTGGTTCTACTTGTACCAACAACAGCCAATCGTCTGCTCAAAGCATCACTTGGTCAAGTATCAACATATCGAGCAAAACCAATATTCAATTCAAAGGATTGATAGGCGGTTGGGACCCAGGCACAGGTGGGAGCGTTTGGGAAGATGTCGACTACTTGCAAGTCGAGTACAGAATAGATGGGGGAGCTTGGGCTAAAATTATTGCATTTGCTTGCAATTTAACAGGAGGTTTATCTGGTCAAATGCTTTTAGATGCAGATTTTAATGGTGTTGGAGAAGGTACACCTATATCACACACTTTGACAGAATATACACGCAATATCACAGGGACAGGCTCGCTTATGGACTTAAGAATTACTATGGCAACCAATAGTATAGTGGAAGAGTATGGTATTGATAATTTCCGCTTAGTAGAAAATATACCCGCCGCTACTATTACCACTTCAGGTACACTCTCTGCCCTTTCTACTACCTATGGTACAGCCTCCAGCAATACCACTTTTACCGTAGCGGGTACAGGCTTGAGTGCGGGCATTACGGTTACCGCGCCTTCGGGTTTTGAGGTTTCAACTTCAGCAGGAAGCGGATTTGCGAGTAGCATAGTAGTAGGCAGTGCGCCCACTGTAAGCACCACCACGATTTATGTGCGCTTGGCTTCGACTACCGTCCCCAATACTTACAGTGGCAATGTAACTTGTGCAAGCACTGGCGCAACCACCCAAAATATAGCCACTGCGTCCAGCACCGTAAACGTAAAACCTTTGACTGTAACAGGCTTGACAGGCGCGAACAAAGTCTATGATGCCAATACTACAGCCACGACTACAGGCACAGCTACTTTGAGTGGGGGATTGGTAGGCGGTGATGCCGTAACATTGGGAGGCTCGCCTATCTTTAGCTTTGCCAACAAAAACATAGGCACAGGCAAGCCCATTACCGCTTCGGGCTATACCTTGAGCGGGGCGCAAGCGGCACGCTATAGCCTAAGCCAACCTACAGGACTCACCGGCAACATTACTGCTCGAAATCTTAGTATTTCCGGTTTGACCGCCAACAACAAAGTATTTGACGGCAACACGACTGCTACTTTATCGGGTTCAGCCTCTTTGGTAGGCATCCAAGGCGTAGATGCTGTAACGTTGAGCGGAACGCCTACTGCTACTTTCGCCTCCTCATCGGTAGGCATAGGCATTGCCGTAAGCGTAACAGGTTATATGCTATCGGGCGCAGATGCGGGGAATTATACCCTTTCACAACCTGCTGGTTTGACAGCAGATATTACTCCTGCTTCTTTTCAATACCGCACCAATGGTAGCGTAACCTTTACCTCTGCGACTAATTGGCAAAGCTCGCCGGATGGCACGACTTGGAGCAACGCCTCCAATGCCCCCGATGCTACTGCTAACACCCTCGCTATAGTTGTACGAAATGGACACACTGCCACAGTAAGTGCGAGTATTACGCTTGACCAACTTACAGTAGAAAATGGAGGTGCTTTGCAGGTAAATACAGGCGTAGTACTCACTATAGCAAATGGCACAGGCATAGATTTAACCGTAACAGGCACACTTGATATACAAGGCACAGGCACACTCACAGGCGCGGGCAGTTTTATGCTTAGCGCGGGGGGGACGTTCCGCACCGGCAATCCGAATGGCTTGAGTGCGGTAGGTTTATCAGGGACTGAAATCTTCACCAATGGAGCCAACTATATATTTAATGGCACGGCTTTGCAAACCCTCAATTCACCGGTTGGTTTTTCAGCTTGTGGTTTGACAGTCAATAACAGTGCAGGTTTGGAATTGAATGATGATATTGCCATAACTTGTACGCTTACCTTACAATTAGGTGATTTAGACCTCAAAAATCAAAACATAGACCTTGGTACTACTGGTACACTGATAGAGGATAGGATAAATAATCACCTCATCAAAGAAAGTACCGCCGCGCTCAATGAAAGCAATAAAGGCGGTTACATCCGAGTTACCAACCGAAGTACAAATGGAACATTAAACCAAATTGCCGGTTTGGGTATTCATTTGGCTAATGCCGGAACAGTAAACATTGACCGCTATCATTATGAAGGGGCTGGAATTGCCGGTGGGGGAGTCTTGAAAAACTACGAAATTACCGGCGTTCCTACCAATGCGACAATGCGAATAGAATTCGCCCCTGATGAGTTGGGAGGCACTACCCCAAACAATACGTTCAAATTATTTCGCTACAATGGCACAAATTGGGTCAATCAAGGCGGAACTTGGACAGATGCGGCGATTGATTATGTCGAGTTGTCGGGTATCAATGCTTTTTCGCCTTGGACTACAGGTTCGGGTTCAGGTCATCTGCCCATCCGATTAGTTAAATTCGAGGCTCAACGCATTGATAATCAGAGGGTTAGTTTAAATTGGCAAACCGCTTTTGAAAGCAATAACAAAGGATTCGAGATAGAACAAAGCGAAAACGGGATAGACTTCGCCAGTGTCGGCTTCGTGGACGGAAAAGGAAACAGCAATTCACTAAACAGTTATCATTTATCATTGAACAACGCTTCGGCTGCCTACTATCGCTTAAAGCAAATCGACTTTGATGGTAAATTTGAATACAGTCCGATTCGATATGTGGAAGAAAATGTGAAATTTGAGGTGTATCCCAATCCTACGGCAGGTAAGTTGCGCTTACAAGTAGAAGATACCAAGCAAAGTCTGAATGTATCGCTTATCAGCAGGCAAGGAGTAGGATTACTCAGTATAAACGGAAAGTTAGCGGAGATAGAATCTATCTTGAACGAGAAATTATCAGGTTTGCCTGTGGGTGTGTATATATTACAAGTAAATCAGGGTGGGAAGATGTATCGCAAGAAGGTGGTGAAGAACTAAAACGAAACAGCACAATGTATTTGTAGCTTGAAATTCAATCTCGGCTTGCAAAAGGGACTCACACGAGTCCTTTTTGTTTTGATAGAAGATAGCAATATACTGATTGGGTCTTCATTTAGACCCTGAAAGATGGCAGGCTACCGGACTTTACTTTTCCCCAAGTAATAAATGTCAAAATGGGAAAATAAAAAAACGAAAAACAGCATTTTGAGGGCAATTTCTTACATCTGCGAGGTTTTGTACCAAAATGAGTAAGACTTGGTAAAGTGTTTCCAAAATTGGGAAAAAATTGTTTTTGTGCCAATATGTAAGTAATTGATTATCAAGTACTTAACTATAAATTTCGGCATTGGCACAGCTTTGGATTTATACTGTAACATCAAAACAATTTAATCTCAAAAAAAATGGAAACTACTTACACACTCAACAAAACCAACATTAAAA
>JALONJ010000487.1 GCA_025455045.1 Microscillaceae bacterium
CAAAGTTCCACGCAGGATGACGACTTGGGGGGATTTTAGATTGTTTTTTAATGATTAATTTTTTGTACTTTTTCAATATTTCTCAAAATATTCACGTTATTTAATACTACTGTACAAAATATGTTTTCACGCAAAGACGCTAAGACGCAAAATGTTGATAATCAGGCACTTATAGACTTTATATCTTGGTGGTTCTAAATTTTGTATAGTAGTATTATGCTATTTTAAATATTTTATATAACTACCTGATTATCAAGTGCTTAGCAAAAATTCGAAACTGAACCTCCGCCTCTGGCGGAGCAGGGGGCTTAGAAACTGTCCGAACTATTGATTATGTTGATGAGGCCCAAAAATTTAATTCCCAAACGAGAATCAATTAGTCAATAAGGTTTGTTGTAAAGTTTTTAACATTCTCTATATCATTTTTTTGTATCGTAAAATATTGATTCCTCCAATGAATCATTCAAAAAAAGTCTTTTTTAGGAAAATAATCTTCCATTTTGCTTAAAATTTCCAACTATTCAATTGTATTATTCAAAGAATCAAAATAATAAATCCAATTCAATATAACAAAAAAAGGTGTAATTTTGTCCTATAAAAGCCCCCTACGCCCCCAAAGGGGGAAATTCAATAAAAAAATCTCCCCCTTCGGGGGTTGGGGGGCTTTTAAAAATATGAATAATTCCACTCCTTATAAACCCAAAAACCATATCCGCATTGTAACGGCGGCTTCTTTGTTTGACGGACACGATGCCGCTATCAACATTATGCGCCGAGTTATTCAAGCCTCTGGCGCGGAGGTGATTCACTTGGGGCATAACCGCAGTGTATCTGAGATTGTGGATTGCGCCATTCAAGAAGACGCGCAGGCAATTGCGATTACCTCTTATCAGGGCGGGCATACCGAATATTTGAAATATATGTATGACCTATTGCAAAGTCGTAATGCCAACATCAAGATTTTTGGCGGCGGTGGCGGTACGATTTTGCCCAGCGAAATCGCTGAATTGCACCAATACGGCATTACTCGCCTCTATCACCCCGATGATGGTCGGGCAATGGGTTTGCAAGGAATGATTAATGATTTGTTGGAAAAATGTGATTTTCCGACTTACCAAAAAAACTTTGGCAAAGTTTCAAACTTTACCAAAGTTGGGGTGGGCGATGATAATTTTGAAGAAAGCGAAATGGATAATCAATTGATTATCAATGACTTAATAGAAAAGGCTCGCCAAAAAGACCATCAAGCAATTGCTCGTTTGATTTCCATTGCCGAAAATGAGCCGGAAGTTTTTAAAAGCCTCTCCCCAATCCTCTCCAAAGGAGAGGGAGTAAATAAAAACTCCCCCTCCTTCGGAGGGGGCAGGGGGGAGGCTTCCGTCCTCGGCATCACCGGCACCGGCGGTGCCGGCAAATCTTCTTTGGTAGATGAATTAGTCCGCCGCTATCTGCTTGATTTTCAGGACAAAACGATTGCCGTCATTTCCGTTGACCCCTCCAAACGCAAGACCGGCGGGGCATTATTGGGTGATAGAATTCGGATGAACTCGATTCATAATCCTCGTGTGTATATGCGCTCGCTCGCCACTCGACAATCCAATTTGGCTTTGAGCAAATATGTGCAAGATGCGATTGATATTTGCAAATTTGCCCAATTTGATTTGATTGTAGTCGAGACTTCGGGCATTGGGCAATCCGATACTGAAATCATTGAACATTCCGATACCGCTTTGTATGTAATGACTTCGGAATACGGCGCGGCTACCCAATTGGAAAAAATTGATATGCTCGACTTTGCCGATATAATTGCAATTAACAAATTTGACAAACGGGGTTCTTTGGATGCAATGCGTGATGTCAAAAAGCAATACAAACGCAACCATAATCTTTGGGAGGCAAATGATGATGATTTACCGATTTATGGCACGATTGCTTCGCAATTCAATGACCCGGGAACGAATACACTTTATCGCAAAATAATGGATAAATTGGTGGAAAAAACCGGCAATACGGCTCTCCAATCCAGTTTTGAAATGACGGAAAAAATGTCGGAAAAAATCTATATTATTCCGCCGGATAGGGTGCGCTACTTAGCCGAAATTTGCGAAAATGCTGATACCTACGCCCAATTTGTGAAAGAAGAAAGCCAAATCGCCCGCCGAATGTATCAACTGAAAGGCACTATCGAGCAAATCCGCGAAACCATTGGACAAAAGAAAATTGAAATTGTAGAACAGTCTGATAATCAAGTAGTTGCGATTGAATATATTCAAGGTGAACCCGAATATTTGAAAGATTTGATTGAGCGTTATCAAACTTTGAACAGCAAATTAGATGGCGAATGTAAGGCAATGTTGCAAGACTGGGCGGCAATGAAAAAACGCTACCAAGCCGAAAAATACCAGTTTCAAGTGCGCGATAAAATCATTGAACAAGATTTGTATTATACTTCCCTTTCCGGCACTAAAATTCCCAAAGTAAGCCTGCCCCGCTATGAAGATTGGGGCGATATTTTGCAATGGCTTTTGACGGAAAATGCCCCCGGGTTTTTCCCTTATGCTTCGGGCGTATTTCCTTTGAAGCGCGAAGGCGAAGACCCAACCCGAATGTTTGCCGGCGAAGGCGGACCCGAACGAACCAACAAACGCTTTCATTATGTGTCGAAAGGCTTGCCCGCCAAGCGATTATCTACGGCTTTTGATTCGGTAACTTTGTATGGCGAAAATCCCGACCATCGCCCCGATATTTATGGCAAAATTGGCAATTCGGGCGTGAGTGTGGCCACTTTAGATGATGCCAAAAAACTTTATTCAGGATTTAACCTCTGCAATCCAAGCACTTCGGTTTCTATGACTATCAACGGACCCGCACCGATGCTCCTAGCCTTTTTTATGAATACCGCCATTGACCAACAATGCGAAATTTATATCCAAGAAAATGGTTTGGAAGAAGAAGTAAACCACAAAATTGAGGCAATTTATCAGGAAAAAGGCTTACCCAGACCGAGATATAATACCCCCTCCCCTTCGGGGAGGGTTGGGGAGGGGCTTCTTCCCGAAGGCAATGATGGTTTAGGTTTAATGCTTCTCGGCGTTACCGGCGACCAAGTTTTGCCCCAAGAAGTCTATGCCAAAATCAAAGCCTACGCCCTTTCGCAAGTGCGCGGAACGGTACAAGCCGATATTTTGAAAGAAGACCAAGCCCAAAATACTTGTATTTTCTCTACTGAGTTTGCCCTTAGAATGATGGGCGATATTCAGCAATATTTTATTGATAAGAAGGTAAGAAATTTTTATTCGGTTTCCATTTCGGGTTATCACATTGCTGAAGCCGGAGCAAATCCGATTACTCAATTGGCTTTGACTTTATCCAATGGTTTCACTTTCGTGGAATATTACCTCAGTCGGGGAATGCACATTGATGATTTTGCACCCAATTTATCCTTTTTCTTTTCTAATGGAATGGATCCCGAATATTCGGTTTTGGGCAGAGTAGCCCGCCGAATTTGGGCTAAAGCAATGAAATACAAATACAAAGGCAATGATCGAAGCCAAAAATTGAAATACCATATCCAAACTTCGGGGCGCAGTTTGCACGCGCAAGAGATTGCTTTCAATGACATTCGTACCACTTTGCAGGCTTTGTATGCCATTTATGACAATTGTAATTCCTTGCATACCAACGCTTATGATGAGGCAATTACCACCCCAACCGAAGAATCAGTACGGCGGGCAATGGCAATTCAAATGATTATCAATCACGAATTGGGGTTGGCAAAAAATGAAAACCCCTTGCAGGGTGCATTTATCATTGAAGAACTGACTGATTTGGTAGAACAAGCTGTTTATCAGGAGTTTAGGTCGATTTCGGAGCGGGGCGGCGTATTGGGCGCAATGGAAAGAATGTACCAGCGCACCAAAATTCAGGAAGAAAGTATGCACTACGAAATGAAAAAACATACCGGCGAATTGCCCATCATTGGCGTAAATACTTTTCTTGACCCCCAAGGCTCGCCCACCATCATTCCGGCGGAAGTCATTCGCTCTACCACCGAAGAAAAAGAAGCCCAAATTGCCGCCCGCGATGCTTTCCACGCCCGCAATGCCACCCAAGCCCCCGAAATGCTCAAGCAATTACAACAAACCTCTATCGAAAACGGCAATCTCTTCGAGGCTTTGATGGAATGTGCCAAAGTTTGTTCGCTGGGACAAATGAGCAATGCACTGTATCAAGTGGGTGGGCAGTATCGGAGGAATATGTAGAAGTAAAGTAGCACTTTGGTCATACAATTTAAGTACTATTTTCACAAAGTCGGGTTTTTGATGAGTTGAAAACCTTACAGGTATCAAACTTAAAATTTCCTGATTCTAATATTTTTGGTGGTTTTGTTGAAAACCATTCTTAGATGCCGAAATAAGGAGGTTTTCCAGCCAACAATCGGCATAGGTAAAACCGTTTAAGTCGGCGGCTCTACAAAGCAAATGACTTTTTTTTTAT
>JALONJ010000488.1 GCA_025455045.1 Microscillaceae bacterium
CTCGCACTTCTGCGCCTACGGCGGGTAGTCAGAGACTACCGTAATAGGCTTCCTGAGAATGATTCTCAGGAAAACTATCGCTTTTTTCTCTCATTCAACCCCCGTTGTGCGAAGTTTGAGCGAAGCGGAAACTTCGCACGATAAATAAATGAAAAGTCTCCGACTTTTCCGGCTTTGCCGAGCTGGTTTGGATTGCCTAAAATCAAGAATAAACGCCTGATTATCAGTTACTTACATTCTTAGGCTATCTCCAAGCTACAGCACCCCACGCTATAAACCGCTTGAGGCGGTTAGAAGGTCAGAGACCTTCTGTTTCATTGTTAGTTTGAAGTGTCTGTTGAACACTTAGCACAACTAGGAGCGAGTGGGGGAAGTTATACCAGTAAAAAACTCCCAGCTATTAAAATAAATATTAATGCCCATATTGAAAGAAGAAACCCCAATATTGTAAATATAATTTTTAATACTATATTTCCCGCCGTTGCCTGTGTCCCCACAGATAATATTCGCCATTGCTTGTGTTCCCACAGGCAATATTATCATAAAACCTATCAATTATTCCTCAAATTTGTACAACTGCACCTCTTTGCCATCAAATACCGCATACGTAAAATTGGTGAGCCACTCGCCCAAGTTGATATAGCGACTTTGCGGATTGAGCGGGAAGTCGAGAGGCAAGTGGCGATGTCCATAAATATAAAAATCGTGATGCGTAGCTTGCTCCAATTCTTTGGAATAAATAATGAGCCATTCGCGGTCTTCGCCCAAAAACTTTTCATCGGCTTGTTTTTTTAAATTGCGGGCGCGACTTCGCCGCGATAAAAACGAAGCCAAGCCAATTCCAAAATTAGGGTGCAAACGCGCAAATAGCCATTGACAAACCTTGTTGCGAAAAATCAGTTTGAGAAATTTATAAAAATAATCGCCCGGTCCCAAGCCATCGCCGTGGGCTACATAGAGTTTTTTATCATTGACCAAAAAAACTTGCGGCTGTCGAAAAACTTGCCCATTCAATTCTTGCTTAAAATAATCGAACATCCACATATCGTGGTTGCCGGTAAAAAAAATAATCGGTATGCCGGCATCTGACAATTGCGCCAACTTGCCCAAGAGCCGCGTATAGCCTCTTGGTACAGCGTGCCAATACTCGAACCAAAAGTCGAAAATATCGCCTACCAAAAAAATTGCTCCGGCTTCGGCTTCAATTTTTTCAAGCCAACGCACAATCTTTTTTTCGCGCTTAAGGCTCGCCTCCCGCGTGGGCGCGCCCAAGTGAAAATCGGAAGCAAAAAATATTTTTTTATTCGCCGGAAGCGTCAGAGTTATCGGTGAGGTCATCTACTAAAAATAAAATGAGTTCTTTGGGACCGTGTGCGCCCAAAACCAAAGTTTTTTCGATATCGGCAGTTTGGCTTGGTCCACTCACCACCGAAATCATTGAGGGAAAATTGTCGGCATACTTCTCTTGTAGTGCCTTCATACCGGCTTGCACATCATTGACAATTTGCGAAGTAAACCCTACAACAATATGTACCGGCGGATAAATACCCAATCGCCGTCCGGCAGTTTGCCGCGATGAAACCAAAATACTGCCCGTGCGAGCCACCAAAAACTCGCAGAGGGTAATGCCTACTTCTATTTGGGCTAAGTCGTGGTCGTGGGCTACAAACTCAACTTGGGCAAATTTTAACAATTCTTGCAAATAGTTTTCCCAAACGTAGGTCAAGGGGAACTCCCGTTTTTGCAAAAAAGCCGACAAGTTTGCCAACAATGCCTCCAAATTTTCGCAAAAATAAAATTCGGCTTTGCTTTTCTGAAAGTTTTCGGCAAAAATCACCGAGCCATCGGTTTCGGGGCTTTGCACATAAATTTCGGCATTAAAATCCGGCTTGGCAATCGGTTTGTCGGTTTTGGTTTGGAGAGCCGACTGAATTTTTTTGAGTATTCGCTCACGCGAGTCCATATTTTTTTTATTTAAAAACTCAAAAACCATTTTTGAGTTTTGTAGGTAATTAACTTTTTAATTTCACACACTTAATCAATTGATAATCAAGCGTTTATGATTTTATAATCTTAAAATTTATAAATTTTAAATTCAAAATTTTGGTTATCGAGATAGTTGCTTGTGAGGACACAAGCAACGGCTCAGACTAATTGATTTTCAGTGAGTTATATTTTTAAAGTGGCGACTTTATTTCGTATTTACTCCATATTTATTTAAAAATTCAAGATTTAATCAAATCTCCCCCTTCGGGGGTTGGGGGGGCAAAAATTGTTTTATCTTCTCCGCAAGCGTCTTACTTGGCGTTGTTCTTGGTGGGTTTGGGCTTCGGTTACTTCTTTGTCTTCCTCGTCCATTTCGCTGGCGAGCTGGAGTTTGCGCCGAAAAGTACCGGGGTGGTTTATCAGTTCAAATTTGCTGGTAGCTGTACCCGTACCGGTAATATGGATAGTGCCAAAATCCAATATTTGCCCCATCAAGGTCTGATTTACCTCCACACTTTCAATTTTGGACAAAGGCATTGCCAAAGAGGTGCGTTGAAAAACCCCAATTTTAATAATCACCCGCTCGGTTGTAACTACAAACTCAGAGGTATGGTGGCGAATATACTCGTGTCCAAATTTAAACATCCCAAAAAACAAAGTGGCATAAGCCATATAGTTGACATACACTGCCCCTTCGCCCCCAATATACACAGTACTGAAGTAAAAAATCAGCAGGGCAGTAAGAATAATAGAAATTGATTCTATAAACAAAATCCAGTGCTGACTCGTGCGATACACCATTTTTTCGCCCGGTGATAGGTTGTTTTTTGCGTAGCTCATTTTTGTAAAATTTGCTTTTTACAAATTTAGTACGTAATTGCAAATAATTCAGTTTTGATAACCAAGATTTTAAAGAATTGTTGCTTATGGAATCTATTGACGAAAATGCCGGTTTCAATCCGCAAGCCCTTGATTTTGAAATAAATAATGCCTATTTTTTTGCCAAAGTAGCAAGCTTAGTGTATGAAGAACCCGAAGTAGCCGAGGCAATGGTGCAGCAAATTTGGGGGTTTCCGGGCTTCGACTTTATTGAGGGTAAATCGGGCAAAAAAATTGATACACAGGGTTTTGTAATGGCAAATGCCGAAGCCCTCATCATTGTTTTTAGAGGAACAGAAGACGACAAATCGGGCGATTGGCACACCAATCTTGATGTGGATTTGGTTGCCCAATTGGGCGGGCGTGTCCACGAGGGTTTTTGGGATGCTTTGGCGGCGGTATGGGAGCAACTCAATACAGCAATTGATTTTATGCAAACTAATCAACAAAAGATTTGGCTCTGTGGGCATAGTTTGGGCGGGGCTTTGGCTACTTTGGCTACGGCTCGTCTCTTAGATACGGGGCGCGAAATTGGGGGCTTATACACCTACGGGCAACCGCGGGTAGGTGATGGAATTTTTGCCCAAACGATGGATTATATTTGTAAAGAAAAATACTTCCGAATTGTAAATCACGGCGATATTATTACCCGAACTCCGCCGGAATCTTTGGAGTTTAAACACGCCGGTACTTTCGTTTTTTTGACCGATGAAGGGCAACTAGCGGTCAATGACCCCACTTGGCACAATTACTGGCGCGAATATGGTTCGGCGCTTGCCAATTTTTTGGATTTGGCAATCGGTGATACCGAAGAACATCGCCTACAGTATTATATTCGCAAATTGGACGCTAATCGGTAAGTAATTGTTGAGAATTGAGGAGTGAGAAATGAGAAGTGAGGAGCGAGAATGTTTTTAATTTAAACCTTAAAAATTTTCAAAATCCTTAGCTCAATTTCGACAAAGTCTTAAACTTTGTCGAAGTTCAAACCGTTCACTCTGAATATAAATCTTTTGCCATTAGATACATTCCTCGATATTCATCTTTGAGATAGGGTAAGTCTAAATGATGGGTGCCAAACTGCACAAAGCCATTTTTTTCATAAAACCGTACTGCCACACTGCTATCCATTACCTTGAGCCAAACGTGTTTTTGCTGATGATTTTGAGCAACTTGGCAAACAAAATCCAAAAGATGTTGCCCAATTCCTTGTCCGGCAACGGCTTGCGTGAGGTAAATTCTTTCCAGCTCAAGGGCTGGCGACTGGTTGGGTAGGGGGGCATTGATTTTAACTTTTAAAAATCCTTCGGCACGATTTTGCCAATAGACCAGCCAATAGAGATGATTGGAATTACGCATATCATTTTGCAAAAAAATTGGGTCAAAAACCGTATTGATATAGTTTTTGCCTTCATCTTCCCACAAATAAAGGTAGTGGTCGCGGTAGGCTTGTGTAGCTATTTCGGAGAGTTGTTGCGCTTCGGCAGGGGTGCTTTGGAGAGTTTTTAAAGCCAAGTTTTCGGTAATGACAATCATAAGTAATGAGTTAGTTATAAAATGTGCTGGTGTGCTGATGTAATACATTGATTATCAATTATTTAATAATTAATATTGTTTACTTTATTTTTAAAT
>JALONJ010000074.1 GCA_025455045.1 Microscillaceae bacterium
TTTAGATTCTTCACTTCGTTCAGAATCACTGAAAAGCGAGAGCTTTTCAGAATTCAATGGAATTCCCAAAGGCAATTCCTGAAAAGTGGTGAAGATCCTTAATTTCAAAAAAGGACATAAAAAAACCGTAGCCACTGACGGGGATGTCAGTTAAGGCTACGGTATCCTTCAACCAGCTATGAGATGCAATAATAAACCTAATTTTTTAAAATTCCAAATAATTTATGACTTTTTTTAAAAATATATTTTTTTGCAGAAATCAAATCACTCTGCCAAACTAGGCAAATTACAATTCTTCGTCTTTCAACATTCGGTAAATGGTGGATTTACCAATATCGAGTTTTTCGGCAACCAACAATACATTGTTGTCATATTTTTGCAAAAAGTGCTTAATAATTCGACTGGTGTATTCTTTTAAGGTCGTTTCTTCCATCATTATATCCGACATAGTGGTTGCTGAATTGAAATTGATATGGTCTTCTTCTACCACGCCATCATTAGCCATTACCGTTGAAAGTTCCATAATCGCTCGCAGTTCGCGCACATTGCCGGGGAAAGGGTATTTTATCAACTTTTTTTGCGCTTCTGCCGAAAGGCTTATTTTACCGAGTTTGTTTTCGCGGGCAAAATCATCGACAAAAAATTTGGCGAGCAAAATAATGTCATTGCCGCGCTGGCGCAAAGGCGGTACTTTGATGGGCAAACCCAAAAGTCGGTAGTATAAGTCCTCGCGGAAGTTTTTTTTGCGTACTTCTTCGGCTAAGTCTTTGTGAGTGGCAACGATGAGCCTTACGTCGATTTTGGTAACGGCATTGCTCCCCACGCGCGTAACCTCGCGCTCTTGCAATACCCGCAAAAGTTTGGACTGCATATTCAAATCCATTTCACCGATTTCGTCCAAAAAAATCGTACCGCCTTGTGCTTCCTCAAACTTACCAATCCGGCGCGCCGCCGCACCGGTAAACGCGCCTTTTTCGTGACCAAATAGCTCGCTTTCAATCAATTCTTTGGGAATGGCGGCTACATTCACAGCAACGAAACTTTTTTTGGCGCGGGGTGAGTTGTAATGAATGGCTTTGGCAACCAATTCTTTGCCCGTGCCGGTTTCGCCACTTACCGACACGGTGATATTGGTTTTGGCGGCTTTTTCCATCAAGGCAAATATCTGCTTGATGGCAGGGCTATTGCCTTTGATGATATTCGAAAACTCATATTTTTTACCGATTTCCTCTTTAAGATAAGTGATTTCGTCTTTCAAATTCAAGTTTTCACGGGCGTGCATTACCGTATTCCAAATACGCTCTTTGGCATCATCATCTTTTACAATATAGTCATACGCACCTTCTTTGAGGAGTTTGACGGCGGTAGAGATGTCTTCTTGCCCGGATATAATCACGATTGGAATTTCGGGATATTGAGCTTTTACTTTTTTGAGCAAATCATTGCCACTCATATCAGGTAGCGAGTAATCGAGCGTAATGAGCGAAGGTCGCCGGTGGAGATTATTCAAAAAATCGTTGGCAGAGTGAAAGGTCTCAACCACATAGTCGGGATTGAGTGAGAGGTGATAAGCCAATATTTCGGCATACCATTCATCGTCCTCGACAATGAAAATTTTAAAAGGATTCATTCTAGGGGTTATTTGCTAATGAATTAATTAAGTAATGAAGTGTATAGGGCTAAAAAACAGCTCTAAACCTCTGAGTTTTGGTCTTATAAAGTTAAAATAATTATTAGATAATTGCTAATGAAATAGAATTAAATTTTTATTAAAAAATCATAAATATTTGATAATCAGACGATTATGATTTCCAAAAAAGAAAATATTTTTCATTTTTGAAATTTATTTCCTGAAAAGAGAAAATCAATTGATAAGATTCAATGATTGGAAGGAAATCGAATAAAAAAGCCACTCAAGGAGCGGCTTTTTTATCAAACATTAAAAAAACAAATGAGTATTTGTTTTTATTTTTAATAACTTATTGATAATCAATAAGTTAAAATATCTTAGGAACAGGAAATAATACTACTATACAATTCTATTTTTACGTAAAGACGCTAAGGTGCAAAGTACTGATAATCAATGACTTAGTTTCCTTAGCTACTTAGAGGTTAAAAAAATGTACAGTAGTATTACGGGAAATAAATAAAGTAAACAATATTTTCTGATAATCTATTGATTTTCAAACGATTAAAAAATTATTCACTCTACATTATTCGCTATTCATTCCTTATTGACCCTGACCGAGCGAGTATCTTTTCTCACCGTCAAAAGTACATAAGTTTTCGGTTTTGATGATGTCGAGTCCCATTTCGTTGATAGCGCGAAGTAGCTCGATGATTTCTTTGTAATCAAAGGCTGTTTCACCCGATTTTTGGAAACGACAACGCCAGTGGTCGGTGCAAAAAGTTTCGGGAAAACCATTGGGATATACTTTCAAACCGCGATTGGTAATCATTGTCAGTTTTAAGCCGTGGACATTCAAACCGGCAATCATATCGCCCAATACATCGGCGTTTTTGTTGCCGTTGGCTTCCGTCCAATGCAAAAACACATCTACGCCTACAATTTCCTTTTTGCCCTTTACAGTAGGGCTGGCTTTTACTTTGATTTCTTTGCCGGCTTCGTATTTTACGGATTTGAGGCTTGCGGGGGTTTGACCCAAGCGCGCGATTACGGCATCGGCAAATTCTTTGGTACCTACTTTTTCTTTGGAAGTATCTTCTTTGAAAATATCATAGGTATGAATACCATCTTCCATAGTTCTGAGCCAAGCATTGTGAACTTTTTCGGCTATGTCGCCTTGCCCGATGTGTACCAACATTTGGACTGCGCCTAGCAATAGCCCCGAAGGGTTTGCCAAGTTTTGTCCGGCACGGCGCGGAGCCGAACCGTGGATAGCTTCAAACATTGCGTAGCCTTCGCCAATATTTGCCGAACCTGCCAAACCTACCGAACCGGTAATTTGGGCGGCTACATCCGAAAGTACATCGCCATATAAGTTGGGCATTACAATTACATCAAAAGCCTCGGGAGTATCTGCCATTTTTGCCGCACCAATATCTACAATCCAATGCTCGTTTTCGATATCTGGGTACTCGGCGGCGATTTCGTCAAATACTTTATGAAACAAACCATCCGACAATTTCATAATATTGTCTTTGCTAAAGCAAGTTACTTTTTTGCGACCATACGCACGCGCGTATTCAAAGGCATAACGCACGATTTTTTCGCTACCCGGGCGCGAAATGAGTTTCAAAGTTTGGGTAACTTCATCGGTTTGTTGGTGTTCGATACCGGCATATAAATCTTCTTCATTTTCCCGAATGATTACGATGTCCATTATCGGGTGTTTGGTTTTTACATACGGGTGATAAGAGATACAAGGGCGCACATTGGCATACAAGCCCAAAGTTTTGCGGGTGGTTACGTTTAAGCTTTTGAAGCCGCCACCTTGAGGCGTGGTGATGGGCGCTTTCAAAAATACTTTAGTTTTACGCAATGAATCCCAAGCTTCGGGGGCGATACCGGCGGTGTTGCCGCTTAGATATACTTTTTCGCCAATTTCAATCACTTCAGTTTTGATTCTTGCGCCGGCAGCTTGGATAATCCGCAAAGTTGCGTCCATAATTTCGGGACCGATGCCATCGCCATAAGCTACGGTAATAGGCACTAATATGTCCGTTGATTTTTCACTCATTTTATTAGAATTGGAATTATAGGTTACAGATGAAAGGGTTGAATCATCAAATTGTTGCGTCATTCAATGTGAAATTAGAATAGTTGTAAAAATAAGAGCTAAAAATTATGATTAAAACTATTTACAAAGGCAATTGTTTAGAATCGTTCTAAAAAAGTTTGCAAATATATAGTAAGTATCCAAATAAATAAAAGCCTTACTATCAAAAAAAAAGAGTCAGGTGTTTTTTGCGTAAATCTGTGGTGTTGTTTCAGTCGAATCTTTGTGATTTTTTTCAAAAACTATTACTGGATTCGGAAATTTGGGTTTTTGCATATATCCATTAATTTATATAACTAACTGATAATCAATTAGTTATATTTTTCAAAGACTCTTTAGCCATTTTCAGGAAATTGTTATTTTATCCTAAACCTAACCGCATTTAGGCGGGCAGGCTAGACAGCCTGCTTGACAATTTTCCTAAAAAAGTGGAGCAAAACCATTTTTAAATAAAAAAGTCGATAACTCTCTCAAGCTATCGACTTTTATTTTTGATGATTGATAAAGCAGTTTAGGGTTTGGGAACGAAGCGGAGTTGACTATTAGCACTAAGCGAAATTCCGAAAATATTGATAGGTTCTGATAAAGCTTGCGGAGTAAGTCTCAATTCATTGGCAGTTAATTCCATATTAAATGTAAGATAATTACTACCGTTGGGAATTGCCAGAGTAAGGGTGGTAGGAGAAGTCGCACTATTGATTGCCCAGATAGAAGTCGGAATGCCTCCAACCAATAAAATATTTGTATTTGGGAAAAAAGTAGTCCCAAGCGTAAAACCGTTGCTGCTGAACTTTAACTCAGCATTCACAGCTTGGGTTCGGGTATAATTTCCGCCACTTAGGGTAAATAATCCAGCGTTGTTATTCAAATTACCACTCCAAGTAGGATTTGTAAGAGTGGTATTGGTCAAAGATGCTCCACTTCCCGAATTGGTCGTAAAGCGATATTGCATTGTATTGGTAATGGTGATAAAACCAAATAAATCGATTTTATTTTGACCATCGGGGGCAGTAACCCATAGTTCGTCTTCGTCTAATCTTACGATTTTAACATCTTGTGAGGGGTAGGTAAAATTACCATTCTCGAGTTTGGGGTAGTTAATGGTTAAGGTTTGACCGTCCGAACTTAGTCGCCAAGTGGCAGTAATGGTCAAATTGACATTATTGACCTCAATTTGTCTGAATGTAGAAGTGTTTACAAAGCGAACCCTCAAATTGGGCGCAATAGTTCTGCTGGCTGAGGTGGATACATTGATATAAACTCCATCGGTATTCCAGTCTTTATTTGCCAACAAAGCCTGAAAAGGGTCGGTAGGAGTGGTTTCTTTACAAGCCATCAAGCTCAAAAAAACGCTTAAAATTAGAATTAATGTTGAATATCTTTTCATTTTATGTTGATAATTGATACAATATTGACATTACGTATTCAAACACGAAAAGTTAATAAAGGGTTTGATAAAAAGGGCTGTGCAAAGCAATTTTTTTAAACCAAAATCAATAAAAAAAACACGGCAATTTCAGTTTATTGCCGTGTTTTTGACTCAATCTTAAGCAATTTGATTCTTTTTTATAAGTATTTGATAATCAATCACTTATGATAATGCTTTATCTTACTTATTCTACCTTAAACGGTTCATAAGGCTTGAAAATGGAGTATTTAGCATCTTCGACTGCCTTTTGAAAATCCTTCCAATCTTTGTCAAAAAAAGTATTGACTTTATTCAAAAAGGCTTTGGCTTCGGTATCTACTTGGTTATAAATCAGTTTTTGATTGCCATTGGGAGCTTCGTTGCTCGATTGCAAATAGCCCCCCACTTCAAAAAACCGCGATAACAACAAATCCGAATCTCTAAAAATCCCTTGCACGCCTTCTTTGGCAAGCACTTTTTCTTTCATTGACTTGAGCGAATCTTGCACGGTTTGACAAAGTTTTTTCAAGTTTTTAATCTTCTCATCTTCGCCTTTGAGGTCTTTACTGATGTTTTCAGCCGTTTTTTGGGCTTCGATGAGGCGTTTGGTAGCTTGGCTCACTTGCTCCATTCTTTGCTGCGATTTCATCACCATCTCAAAGTTGGCCTGGCGGTCAGCCGCCGAAATTTGCTCGCGCGGGTCGGCAATTACTTTGACCATTGTGGAGTCTTTGGCATCGCCATAAGTCATTCTCAGCCAATAAGTTCCGGGCAAAACCGATACGCCGCCGGGTTCGGGTGAGTCGGGCGTAGGCTCGGGGGCATTGGGCATTCGGATTCCTTTGTGATTCAAGCCCCATTGCGTCCGATTCAAGCCCAATTTGGGAGTCATTCTCAGAGTGCGAATCACTTTACGCTGATTATCAAGCACTTCCAAAGTTATTTTTAAACTGTCTTTGTTTGCCTCAACTTTAGCGGGAGCAGTATTTTCAACTTTTTTATCCCCGGTTTTAGTTTTTTCGGTAATGGTAACGGTCGAAGTTTCGGTTTTGGGCTTTTCGGGGGTTTTAAATTTAATTTCTTTGATATTGAATGAAATCATTGCTCCATAAGGTCGGTTTTCGCCCTGAAAATCAGCATTGCCGGGGAAACGCCCGCCTTCGGCAGTTCTAAAATTAGCCAAAACTGCTTCGGGGGTCGGGAAAATATGCACGGGTTTGTCCATCACACTCGGTTTTTGCGCCATTTCGCGCAAGGGGCGAATATCATCAAAAACATAAGCCGAGCGACCAAAAGTCCCAATCACCAAATCGTGTTCGCGGGGCTGAATTGCCAAATCGTAGGTGGATACGCCTTTGGGATAACCATTGGTCCAATGTGTCCAATTCGCGCCCGCATCAATGCTCACGTACAAGCCAAACTCTGTTCCCAAAAACATCAATTTAGGTTCAATAGGGTCTTGCACAAAAGACAAACAATAGCCGTTTACTTTGCTGTCATCGGCGAGGCGCGTCCAAGTTTTGCCAAAATCTTTAGTATGAAACAAAAACGGAGTCCAATCTTCGCGGCGATAGTTGTTAATGACCACAAAAGCCTCACCCGCATTGTAATCCGAAGCCCGAATTTGCGGAATCCAACTGCCCGCCGGAACGCCTTTGAGGTTGGCGATTACATTTGTCCAAGTTTTGCCACCGTCTTGCGTGAGTTGCAAGTTGCCGTCATCTGTTCCGACCCAAATCAGGTCTGGTTGTTTGGGGCTAGGGGCAATGGCAATAATCGTACAATGATTTTCCGCGCCCGTAACATCAAAAGTCAACCCCCCACTTTGTCCGGCTTTGAGTTTGTCGGGGTTATTGGTGGTTAAATCATTGGAAATCAAAGTCCAATTTTCGCCTCTGTCGGTAGATTTATGCAAAAATTGACTGCCATAATACACGGTTTTTTTGTCAAAAGGATCCACGGCAATTCCCGCATTCCAATTAAATCTTAAGTCAGTGCCTTGAGGATGCACAGGTTTCAAAAGTTTAGTACCGCCGGTATGCAAATCATAACGTGATAAATAACCGCCCTGCGACATCGTATAACCATAACGATTGTCGCTAGGGTCAGGCACTACATCAAAGCCATCGCCAAAGGAAAGCTCCTCAAAATGAATGTTTTTGATGCCGCCATCGCGCCAATTGTAAGCCGGACCGCGCCAAGAGCCATTGTCTTGCATACCCCCATACACATTGTAAGGCATTTCATTGTCCACATTGATATGGTAATATTGAGCCACCGGCAAATTTTCCACAAAACGCCAAGATTTGCCTCGGTCGTAGGTGATTGCCGCCCCGCCGTCATTGCCATCAATCATAAAATCGGGATTGGTGGGGTGAATATACCAAGCGTGGTGGTCAGGGTGAATCGCCTTTGAACCGCCATAAGGCAAAATAACGCGCCAAGTGCGCCCGCCGTCTTCGCTGGTGGTAACGACTGAAAACAAGCTAAACAAGCGATTTTCATTGGAAGGATCGACATAAATTTCGGCATAATAAAAAGGACGGTCGCCAAATTGCCCGCTATCGGTGATTTTGCGCCAAGTAAATCCGCCGTCATCAGAGCGATAAATGCCGTTTTTCTTGGATTCAATCAAAGCATAAACCACATTGGGATTGTTTTTGGCAATGGTTAAGCCCATTCTGCCGAGTTCGCCTTCGGGCAAGCCGTCTTTATCGCTGCGTTTTGTCCAAGTGTCGCCACCATCAAAAGTTACATACATTCCCGAACCTGCGCCGCCCGATTTGAAAACCCAAGGCTGGCGGCGAAATTCCCACATAGCTACGATTAATTTATTCGGATTCTTAGGGTCAATGACCATATCGGCTACGCCGGTTTTTTCATTGACATACAGCACTTTAGCCCAAGTTTTGCCCCCATCAACGGTTTTAAAAACGCCGCGTTCCGTGCCATCGCCCCAAGCCGAGCCTTGCGCGCCCACATACACGATGTTGGGATTGGTGGGGTGAATCAAAATGCGGTGAATGGTGCGGGTTTTTTCCAAGCCCATTAGTTTCCAAGTTTTGCCACCGTCCAAAGAGCGATACACGCCCGCGCCCATCGTTTGGCTATTGCGCGGATTGCCCTCGCCCGTGCCTACCCACACTACGCTGGGGTTGGATTGGTCAATGGCAACTGCACCAATAGAAAGTACTTTTTCTTGGTCAAAAAGTGATTTCCAATCCACGCCGCCGTCCGTTGATTTCCACAAACCACCCGAAGCCGTGCCTAAATAAATGATATTGGGTTGGTCAGTTACGACATCAATGGCAGTTACGCGCCCGCTCATTCCCGCCGGACCAATGGCGCGCGGTTTGATGCCTTTGAGTTTTTCCATATCCAATTTTTGGGCTTGCACCCAGCTGACTAAACTCAAAATCAGCCAAACTAAAAAATATAATTTTTTCATTGTAGAAATTAAATGAAGTAAAGATTTTTGTAAAAATAAATGAATTATTCATAACTCGTTGATAATCAATGAGTTATGAATTAGTAAATTTTTTTTACCAAATAAACTTCTAAATAAAATTTTTTAAAGGAAATATGTTGGTTCGGAAGGCGGATTTTTTGGTTTTTAACAAATTATTAGGAAAATTCTCCGCAAAATCAGGTGGTTTTTGGGAAATAGCTGAGGCTCAATGCCTTATTCTAAAAATGTATAAGTTCAGTTAACTTCGGCAAAGCTCTAGAGCTTTGCCGAAGTTCAACAATATTTGAGTATAAAAAGGATTACTTTTATTCCCCCACCATCACAAATGCCCCCCAAAAGTAAGGATTTTGATACTCTTTATCACTTTTGAGTTTATCTTGCGCTAGGCGGAAAGCTTCGCGTTTAGTTTTGCCTTGTAGCCAGTTTTCATAAAAAGTCCGCATCAAAAGTTGAGTAGCCTCATCCGAAACTTTCCAGAGCGAAATCAAAACCGTTTTCGCGCCGGCTTGTTGAAAAGCCCTTTGCAAGCCATATACGCCTTCGCCCGCTACTACATCGCCCAAACCGGTTTCACAAGCCGACAACACCACTAGTTCGGTATTGTCTAAATCCAAGTTCATAGCTTCGTAAGCCGTCAGAATACCGTCTTCGGTTGCATATTTTTTTTCGGCTTTGGCGTAGGTAGAAACCCCGGCTAAAACTACCCCCGACCGCAGCATTGCTTCGATTTGGGCTTGTTGTTTGACTTGAGTTTTGCGGTCGGTACGGTCTTCGTTGCTAAATTTGATGGCTAAATCATCATTGCCGCCCATATACGTAGTGGTATCGGCAACTTGGAAGGCTTGGGTTTCATTGAAAAAGAAACCGTGGGTAGCAATGTGCAACACGCGCGGGTATTTCACTTTCTTCACTACTTCTTCTACTGCATTTGCTTGAATGTACAATTCGGTTTGCCAGCCTTTTTGTTTGAGGTAGGTTTGGATATTGCGAACTTCGGTCTCGGTGCCTTCCAAATCACTTAACTGCGTGTTTTTGAGTAAATCACCCATACTAAGCATCCCTAAATCTCGCTCGGCACGGTAATTTTTGCTGGCTTGCAAATGAGCCTCAGCACTTAAATCATACTGCGGACGACCTAACAAAACGGCGGAATTGGGCAAGGATTTAGATGGTTTGGCGCGGGCGCGCTTCACCAGTTCTTTGGTATTGCCTACCAGTTGAATATCCATTTCTTCCAAAACATATTTTTGGGTATTGGGGTTATACAAAGTGCTGATATTCAATTGATTATAAATACCATCGCCAGAAAAATAGATTTTTTTCACATTCCCGATTTTGTCGACTAGTGGTTGCCAATACCTGCTATATGATTTATCATCTCGTAATTTACTTTGAATGGAGTTTTGATAAGTTCTAAAATATTTGTCCTCGAGTTCCTTGCCATTGGGCAAAACCACCATTTCGGGTTGCTCTTTGGTTTCGGGTTTTACTATTAGGGCAATGTAGAGGACAGAATCCGTCCGTTTTTTATAAAAGTAGCGCGTGCGGATAATTTCGATGGCGGCTTCATTAGGTTTAATAGTTGTTTGTAGATTTTCCCAAGTAGGGATTTGAATATTATAATTTTCATTCAATTTTTGAGTAGCAGAAACTAAGTCTTTCTCCAATTGGTTCAATACTTTTTTAAATTCTTCAATATTAATTCCTCTTTCTTGTCTTTCCTTTGGTTTTAAAGTGTAGGCTTTCGCAATTTGATTTCTTAAGTGTTGAAAATTTTGAAATTTAGCTAATAATATTGAATCTTTTGAGTTAAAAATTGCATTCCTTATTTTGATTTGATTATTTAAAAGATATCCTTTGATTGACATTTGCAAACTAAACAGGTTTTTCAAAATAGATTTATTTTCTTTGAATCTATTGATTGCAAAAGTTTTAAAATCTTCAAAGAATGATTGATTGGTTACTGAATATTGCTTTTGCTCTTCTTCGCTTGAGTAAAACAAATTCATATCCATTTCGGTAATCTTAAGTTCTATAGCTTTAATAAAAAAAGGCTCGGCTTTGTCGAATAATTGGTTGGAAAAATAATTAACTGCAATATTTTTGACTGTTGTAATGTATTCGGGATGAGTGTTTCCCAAAGTTTTTTCTTGAATACTTAATGCTTCACTGTACATTATCTCGGCTTGTTTTTCATCTTTATTCATACTATATAATATAGCTAGTGCATTCAAAACGCGCGCATAATCAGGATGTTCTTTGCCAAAATTTTCAATAATATTCATTTTTGCTTCTTGCAAATGACTTAGAGCCTTATCAAGTCTATTTATTCCAAGATAAAGAACTCCTAAATTATAGAGTGTTCCTGAATAATCAGGATGTTTTACTCCAAATAGTGCGGACTGTGATGCTTTTGCCTGTAAATATAATTTTTCACTTTGCTCGGTCTTCCCCATTTTATTGTATAAAATTGCGGCATTATTAATCAAATTATTGTATAACTTGGTGTTTTCACGATTAGGGTTTTTGTCCAAAATAGAAACTGCCTCTAAAAAAAAATCCTCAGCTTGACTATAACGTCCCATAGCTTGATTTAATACGCCTAAACTATTAAGGGTAGAGGCATAATCAGGGTGATTTTTTCCTAGCTTATTTTCCCTAATTCTTAAACAATTAAAATATAACTCTTCAGCTTTGGCATAATACCCCATACTATGGTACAACGAGCCTAAATTTTGCAAAGTAGTAGCATAAGTAGGATGGTTTTCACCTAAGATTCTTTTTTGGATATTTTGATAGGTAAGATATAAATTTTCGGCTTTTTGATATTTGCCAAGTATTCGATACACATTGCCTAAATTATTTAAGGTGGTTAGATAATCTGAATGATTTTTCCCAATAGTTTTTTCTTGAATTAGTAAACATTCTATGTAATATTTCTCTGCTTCAATTAATTGCCCTCGTAAATCGTATAAACCCGCTAAATTATTTAAAATAATTGCATAATCAGGGTGATTTTTTCCTAGCAATTGTTCTCGAATATTTTTGCAGACTAAAAAATAATTTTCGGCTTGGGTAAAACTCCCTTTTCGTTTTTCAATTTCGCCTAAATCATTAAGGGTATTAGCATAGGCAGTATTGTTTTTCCCAATTACTTTTTCTTGGATACTTTTACATTCTAAATACAAAGGTTCGGCTTCTTGGTGTTTGCCCATTCTTAAGTATAATTGGGCTAAGTTAAAGCAGCTTAAGGCATAAAAAGCGTGATTTTTACCAACCGTTGATTCGTCAATTGCCTTACATTCAAGGTAATAAGGTTCTGCTTCTTTATACTCTCCGGCATACATCAGTGATTGAGCAATATTATTGAGTGTAGAAGCATAATTCGAGTGTTGTTTGCCAAATTGCTGTTCGGCTTTTGGCAAGGCTTTCTTAAACCAATCAGCCGCGATTTTGAATTGTTGGTTTTGAAAAGATTGCATACCTCTTTGATATAAGCCTTGCCAATCTTCGGGAGTGTCTGGAGAAATAGAAAGCAAATTATTGGCATCTCCCCTAAATTTTTTCGCCAATTCAGGTTTTTGGGTTTTATCATAACAATCAGCCATTGCACTCAAAATTGCTGATAAAGTGCTAGGCTTATTTTGAAATACTTGTTTGACTATTTCCAAATGTTTCTCAAAGAGAATAATGGCTTGCTCATAATTCTGCTGCTCATAATAGGTGATAGCTTGTTGAACTTCTAGTTGAGCTTCTGTCTGGGCAATAACTTTAAGACTCAAAAAAAGATAAATTATAAGGGTAAAAAATAAATAGGTGTTTTTCATAGTCTTTAAAAATAAATAACATAATGTATCAGAATTATACTCAAGATAAAATCGTTGAAAAAGATTATCTTTACTAAATATTTGATAATCAATGATTTACAAAGGTTGAATCTAAAATGGATTTTAGATTCAATATAAACCTATGAGCAACTAATACTATCTTAGTTGCTCATTATGGTTATCACCATATAATTAGACTTTCCTAATACACCTTTATATCAATTGTATAGAAACCCCTACTAGTACCCACATCTTGGTCATTGACTCTGAATTGCAAATTACCATTCTTATCGGCTACAAAAGAATTCTGCCTCCCTACTTCAACCCAGTCCCCATCACTGCCGATACGCATAATTAGTGAGCCATAGCGGAAATCTCGATAAAGTATATATGGGCTGTTGATGGATAAACCTTCGGGTCCGCTGTTTCCTACTGTAAAACCAAGGTATATGCTACCTCCGCCTTGTAAGTCAATTTTTTGCCCTTTTTTTACTTCAACATCAGTTGTAGAAATAGGACCTGGTGGTATTTTGAAAGAGTAAGATTCAGCTTGAGTAGGTGTTTTTTGTTGAGTATTATTTGTGCTAACACTCTTATAATGTTCGTTAGGATTACTGAACGCAATATCGTCTATAATAGCGATTATTTCCTGAGCAGCATTAGTTATTTTTTTGCCACTATTTAAAGGAATGATATTATATCCTGTCAAGGCTTGACCAGTTGATATGTAGGCATATATCTTGAATCCGGTACTAAGATTATGAGTTAAAATCTTCAAATTGGCTTTATCAAGTTCAATCGGATTTACATAAATACTTAGCGATTGAATATTCTTTACATCTGTAAAGGTAATTTCCTGACGCGCTCCTACCGCTTTAGTATTGAATTTCAGATAAACTCCAGATTTTGCTGGTAAACTAGCTAGACTCGTAGGAATGGTAGATGAACTCACTATGATGGTACCAAGTTCGTTGCTTTGAGCCTTAAGTGAAATATTAAAGGCTAAAACCAAATAAAATAACATAAAACTAACTTTTTTCATAATAAATTAATGTTAATAGATAATTTAAAATATTTTTTATTTATTGTTTAAAAATGTTATCAAGAAAATTTTAGAAAATAAGAATTTAATCAGAAATCTCAAGATTAGGGCATCTTTTTTGAACACTTAATAGGCAAAAATCAACTATAAATTAATTTTTTAAAACCTTAAACTCTACCCTACGATTTAGTTGTTTTCCTTGTTCAGTATCATTCGAGGCAATTGGATTAGTTTCACCATAACCTTTGGTAGTAATACGACTTTCAGAAATGCCATTTTGAATCAAGTAATCTCTGACCGCACTAGCGCGATTCTCTGAAAGCAATTGATTCTTAGGATCATCACCAACAGAATCGGTATGCCCTTCAACTTGAATGGATAAACTTGGGTTTTCATTCAGCAACGCCCATAGCCTTCTTAACTCGCCCTTAGATTCGGAGCGTAGCTCATATTTATCAAAATCAAAAAACAAGTTATTGAGTCGGATGGACTGCCCTTGCTCGAGAGGGCTTAGAGCCAAGTCGCGTTTGATTTCTTGATAAGCATTGAGTTGGGAAAGATCTAAGTTAGCACTGATAGGATAAAAGCCTTTCTTTTGAGCCAAAAACTCATAGTTTTTTCCAGCGGGCAGTACTATTTGATAGTTCCCATCTAAAGGGTTTGAGCGAGCAATACCTACATTATTCCCTGTTTTTAGATCATTGAATATAATCTCCGTTCCAATCGGCTGTTTGGTTTTTGCATCATATACCTTACCTGCTATAAGGGTTACTGCTTGAGGTTTGAGAGGGCTGGGTAACTCGACTTTAAAAATATCATTACTTCCTTCGATACCTTCAGAAACTAAATAAGCATATTTACCTGAAGCAGGGATTGTAAAATAAGCGTCCCATCCGCTTGTGTTGATTGCTGGACCGAGGTTTTCTGGCTTTGACCAATTAGTCCAAGATTCATCCAATCTTCGGGACATAAAGATATCACCCGATCCATAGCCTTCATATCCATACGAGGAAAAAAATAAAGTTACTCCATCCGAAGCTAGGAATGGTGTTCCATCATCTTTAATTGTATTGATAGTTTCACCTAAATTCAAAGGTTCGCTCCAAGTGTTATCAGTCTGCAAGAAGCTCGCATAAATGTCATTTTCTCCTTTTGAATCGTCTCTTTGAATACCCATTAAGATTACTTTTTGATTGCTGGACATACAGTAGGAATAATATTTACTTCTGCTATAATAATTTCTAATCTTCAGGGTTTGAGGAATACTCCACCCATCTTCGGTACGGTAAGTCAGAGACAGACCTTGCTGTCCAGCATAATCTCCTCTATAATCGTAAGTCTGACTAACGAGTAAAGTATTATTATCTGGTAACACGGCTAGTATGTTATTGGGGACTATATTATTCAAAGGTTTCCCAATATTTTTAGCTTTTGACCAGTTTCCATCGGGTTGTAGGCTACAATACCAAATGTCCTGATCCTCTTTACGAGATGTAAAGCCTATGTTTTGAGGATGTCCATCCACAGTAAAGTAAAGTGTTTTACCATCTGGGCTAATAACTGGGGCAACTTCAACATATTTAGTATTTACATTCATACCCAAGTTAGTTCTTATCAACTTGAGTGGCATACCTTTTACTTGGTTGATGACATTCCAACGAATTTCGGGGTCAAATTTGGTAGCTTTTTGATAGTCTTCCTCAGCCCCTTTATAATCATACATACTGTTCTTAATACGACCCCGATAACGATAGGCGGCCGCATCAGTCGGATCGAGGGATAAGGCTTTGTTGAGGTCGATAAGTGCCCCCGAAAAATCGTTAACATCATATTTAAGAAGTCCCCGTCCACGATAAGGAGTAGCCTCATTAACATTCAGCTTAATAGATGTATTATAATCTTCCATCGCACCCTTATAATCTTTCAGGTTACTTTTAGTACCTGCACGATTGTTATAAAAAACCCATTCATCATTTTTAAGCAAAATAGCATTATTCAATAGGTCAAGCGTTTCTTTGTTATCTTCACTTAACCAAGCCTTACAAAAGTAACCATAAGCTCCATAAGGGTCTAACTCAACAATTTTTTTACGCAGTTCGCGTTTGATGCTTACATCTTTTTCTATTACTGACTGCCGAAAGAGGCGTTCTACTTCTGGGTTTTGTGCGTATAGGGCGTTTGCCCACCCTAGTAAGCAGATACTTAATAAAAATACATTTCTTTTAAAAAGATTGTCTTTTTTGGATAGAAAAATTCTGCAGCAGTAAAGATTCCAATTCTGCTTTAAATTGTGCCATATTCTTGCAAAGTAGGCATTTTTTAGGGCAATCCATTGCTCTAATGGCAGGATAATCGAGTTGTTTTTCATATAGATTTAAATTTGTTAAGAATTTATGGCTCTATCGTTAATTTGGTTAATTCATAGTAATTTTTCAAGATTATTTAAACCCTAAGGGTTTTTAAAACCCTTAGGGTTTGGACTCAATCCCCAAACCAAATTAACGATTGAACCGAATTTATTTTATAACATCGCTAGCTATTCTATTTTTTGAAAAGTAGAATAGTTAAATATCAATCATAATATGAAATGCTTTACCCAAGTATAAATGACAAAAGATGAAAATATTTTTTTTGATTAGGGAAGTTTAAGGTATTAAGGTTGCCCAAAATGAACAAGAATTTGTATAATTGATAGAGTTTAGGGTTGAGTAGTAAAAATACGGGCTTTTGGTTGATTAAACAAGAGATAGGGGGGGGTTTTTTTAATTTCAAACTTCGGCAAAGCTCTAGAGCTTTGCCGGAGTTAAAAGATGGTTGGTTTCCTCGAGGTTTCAAAATCAGCAAAGCTCTAGAGCTTTGCCGAAGTTGAACAGGGTTTAGTTTTGTTTTCTAAGCTATATTTGAAAAACAATTAAGTTACAAACCCCAAAGCAGCAATTCCCTTAAAATGATTGTCCAGCAAAATCAGCTTTGATTGGGTGCATTTCAAATTTACTACCTATCACCTTCTCCTTCGGAGAGGGCTGGGTGAGGCAAAAGAAATGCGTAAATTTGAAATGCACCCGCTTTGATTCCATTTTTCTAAATGTTGATCTGTGGCGAGTGCGTATATTTTAGCGGTTTTGGAGGGCTTAAAAAATATCGCCCAACGAAAACAAAGAACCGATCCAAACGACCCAAATAAAGTGTATTATTATCAATCAATTTTTCGGCTAGGTTTAGCCCACTTAGCTTATATCACCCAAAATATTGGTCGTTTTTTGGACTTTTTTCTCCCATATTTTAAACCCGAAAAACCACCCGAAATA
>JALONJ010000075.1 GCA_025455045.1 Microscillaceae bacterium
ATTTAATTATTGAGCATTATCAATTATTAAACCAATTAAAAATAAAGCGAGTTAACTATTTGATTATCAGCACTTTAAAATTCTGTAGGGAGATTAGCTTCGGAGGCTAGGGGGCTTCCCAAAACCTCGTTCCAGCCCAACGATGCCAGTCTAATTTCGCCACCAAAGATTGATATTCGTATTGCAATTTGTTCAGTTGGGCTTCTTGCAGGGCAGTTTGCGCCGTCAAAACGTCTAAATTGGTGATGATTCCGTTTTGGTAGCGGGTGTCTGCCAATTCTAAGGCGTATTGGGCTTGCTCCACTTGCGCTTGCGAGCGCGTGAGTTTTTCTTGGGCAGTTCGGTAATCATTTTCGGCTTGCGAGAGGTTAGTTTTTACGGTAAGCGTCTGATTTTCAGTCATATACTTACTCATCTGGTAATTTTCTTGCCCAATTCTAGTTTGGTGTTGATTGCGAAATCCGGCAAAAATCGGCACATTCAATCTAGCTCCCAGCAAGTAATTAAAAGTAAAATCGTTGATTGTCGGCTGGATGCCATTGCGATAGCCCACCGAACCTTGCAAATACAAACTCGGTAAGCGACCTTTTTGCGCAAATTTTATATCTTGCAAAGCTACTTCTTCGCGGAGTTTGGCGATTTTTAAATCATAGTTGCCATTCAATCCATCTTCCGACTTGATATTGGGTATATCTAATTGAAAATCAGCCGATTGATTGACCTGAATATCCGATTTTCCACTCAAATTTGTCAAAAAAATCAATTGTTTTTGTTGTTGATTTTCTAAATCTGCCAAACGAATTTCGGCATTTTTGCGGCGCACTTGGGTAGCCACCAAATTGTATTCTATTTCATCGCCATCTTTGATTTTATCGGCGATAAGTGCCTCATTATCAGCGAGTAACTTGATTTGCGCTTTTTGAACTTCAATGGCTTTTTGCAAATAAACTACGCTATAATACAAGCCCGCAACTTGATAAGCCAAAGCATTTTGTCCGCTTGCCAAGCCTTGCGTGGCAGTTTCGGTTTCGAGGCGGTTTTTGTGCAGATTTGCCGAAGTTTTACCAAAATCAAATAGCAATTGATTGACCGTAATAGCGGTGCTGTAATTGTTTTCGGGCTGAAATTGAATCCGATTTTCACCCACCGGACTAGCAATAATCGCCTGCGGAACGGGATTGATGTACGAATAACTCGCCTCGCCATTCACGGTCGGCAAATATTGACTTTGACTCAGTTTATTCCGATATTCCGCGATTTTGATGGCTTGTTGTTGTTCTTTCAACTTGGGGTGATAGGTTAAAGTCTGCTGAATCAAACTTTTCAAATCGCTTTGCGCGAAAGCTAAATGACTGTAAATCAGGAAGATAAGTAACAAATATTTTTTCATTTTGAATATATTTTGTACCTCAGCCTTTAGGCTGAGAGCGTAAGTTTATATTTTTTTCTCAGCCTAAAGGCTGAGTTACAGTTTTTTTGTACCTCAGCCTTTACGCTGAGAGCGTAAGTTTATATTTTTTTATCAGCCTAACAGGCTGAATTACAGTTTTTATTGTACCTCAGCCTTTAGGCTGAAAGTTAAGTTTTTTTCAGCCTAAAGGCTGAATTACAGGTTTTATTGTACCTCAGCCTTTAGGCTGAGAATTAAGTTTTTTCAGCCTAACAGGCTGAATTACAGTTTTTATTGTACCTCAGCCTTTAGGCTGAGAGTTAAATTTTTTTCAGCCTAAAGGCTGAATTACAGGGTTTATTGTACCTCAGCCTGTTAGGCTGAGAGCGTAAGTTTTTCAGCCTAACAGGCTGAATTACAGGTTTTATTGTACCTCAGCCTGTCAGGCTGAGAGCGTAAGTTTTTCAGCCTAACAGGCTGAATTACAGGGTTTATTGTACCTCAGACTGTCAGGCTGAGAGTTAAGTTTTTTTCAGCCTAAAGGCTGAATTACAGTTTTATTTCCCCATACATCCCAATTTTCAAAAAACCGTCATTTTTGACTTTTACTTTGATGGCATAGACCAAATTGGCGCGCTCGTCTTTGGTTTGAATAGATTTGGGCGTAAATTCGGCTTTGTCGGCTATCCAAGTCAGCGTTCCAGCGTATTCTTTTGACTCATTTTTGCCTTTGTCCACTTTCACCTTTACGGCTTGGTTGAGCTTGATTTGGCTCAATTGTTCGTTGCTGATATACGCTCTAAGGGTTACGGTACTCATATCAGCAATTTTATACAAAGGCTTGCCCACGCCCGTAACTTCGTGATTTTCAGCATATTTGCTGATGACTGTGCCTTTTTGGGGATTGGTGATTTGGCAACGGCGAATTTGGTCTTCCAACTGCTGGAGGCGCACTTGTAAAGGCTTGGCTTCGCTCATAATTCCCCGATTTTGGATGCTGACGACTGAATTTTGCGAAGCAATTTGTTGTTGAAAAACTCGAATTTGATTTTCGGAAGTTTCAATTTGTTTTTTCAAAATATTACTTTGCCCTTCAAGGTCATCATATTGTTTTTGGGTAACGGCTTTTTTTGCCAAAAGGCTGGCGAAGCGTTGGCGTTCGCGCTCAATAACCTTAAGTTGTTCTTTTTGGGCGGCGACTTGCTTTTGTTGGGTCAAAACTTGTTGTTGCAAAATGGCCACTTGGGGCGAGGCTTCATTTTGTTTCAAGCCCAAAGCCTCCATACTAGCTAATACTTGGGCTTTTTGGAGTTCGAGTTGAATACAATCAATGCTCCCGACTACTGCGCCCGAATCCAAACTTAAGCCTTCGGAAATTTTGAAGGATTTGATTTCGCCGTTTGCCTCCGCCGATACAATGATTTCATTGGCTTCGAACATTCCCATAGCATCAAAACTTGGTTGGTTTTGGCAAGCTGACAAAGCGAAAAAAGGTAATAATAAAAGGCTGATTTTCAGATAGTTAAGTTTAATCTTCTTCATTATGATTTATTCAATTTAATTTTTTAAATTACTCAACCAAATAGTTGGTTTAACCGATTGGTTAGCGTATGGGTAAAAAAATAGGTTTATTTGGTTATATGGTTTTTAAATATTTAATTGCTTGATTATCAATACTTTATGATAAGTTAATTAATCTTCACAATTTTTTTTGGGAATTTTGGGCTTGCTAGAAAAACTAAACTCATTTACGGGCGCAGGCTAAAGCCCGCGTTACAATTCTCTTGAAAAAGTTAAAGATTTATTAAAATTATTTAACATATTGATTATCAATTACTTACGAAGTTTTAGAAGTTTCTCGAATTACGCTTTCAAACACGCCTAATAAGCCCTCCAAATTGCTAATCAAGTACCGAGCTTCATCAATGATAATTTCATTATTTTCAAAGCGCATAAAACGCCATTCAATGCCTGTAGTAGAAGCCCCATATATAACTTCAATGTCGTTATTTTCTAATTCATTAAATTTTTTCGCACCTATCAATTGCGCCGCACACTGAATAGTACCCTGCTCCAAATCTTGTTTTTTGGCTTCGGTAATACAAAAAACCGGCGCAGTAACAAAATCCTGAATCCGACTATAGGAAAAAATAAAATCACATTCACCCTTCAAACCCGATGCTTCATCAATATCTAAACTCATTCCTGAATGGATTGAAAATTGATGTTTGTGCAAATAGCTCAATTCCAATAATATAGGAGTTACCAATCTTTCGGAGCGAGATTTTTCGCTGCCGAAACCCAAATTTTGCCCTCTTTCCAAGCTTTCAATCAACCATTGCGAAGGTTTGAGAGGTTGTAAATCAGGAAATAATACCTCAGCCCGAAATTTTACTCCAAATTTTCTAGTCAAGTCAAGTGCCGTAAAATCACTGTAAGCCATAATTTTTCAATTTTATGTATTCAATTACCTATAACATCAACTCACTGAAAATCAATACTTTACAGTAAATTAACCTCTGTATAATTCTAAACAACCTAACTCAGTATCTAAAATAAATGCTTCAATAATTTCATATTTCTCGATTAATAAATCCGCAATTTCCTGATTATTCAAATAAGACTCACGAAGCCAAATTATTTTTGGCGGATAACCATTGAATAAACTCAATTCATTAAAGTCTTCGTCTTTGGTAAAAATTGTATAATTGTTCTGCTTTGCATAAGTCCAAATTGTTCTATCACTTATGCTCACCAATTTTAATTCAATTACACCTACAATTTCAGGGTACAAGTGTCGGACTTTTTTAATGACTCGGTAAGAAATATTTTCATCAAGCAAAATTTTCATATTGCAATTTTGATTTTTCTTTCTTTATCAGCCGCGTACTCCAAACAAGCTTGAATTTGCCAGCGATTCAATTGGGGATACTCCTCAATAATCTCCTCAATACTTAGCCCTTGAGCTAACCAACCTAGGATATCAAAGACTGAAATTCTTGTTCCTTTGATACAAGGTTTACCAAATCTAATTTCCGAATCGATATTTATAAATTCTTGATACTTCATAAAACTTAAGTTTTTATAAATTTATAAAACTTCTTTAAATAATTTGAATAAAATAATTTTTAATTCGTAAGTTTTTGATTATCAATTAGTTACAAAAAAATCAAATTAAATCATTCATCATCAATCTTTATGGCGCGCATCACAAAATCATACACCATTTCTTTGCGCTCAGTTAAGATTTGTTGATAATCAGTTTCTTCTATTTGAAATACTTTTTGGAACATTGGCTTTGCCAAAATCGGAAATACACACAAACCAATCATATTCAATAATAAATGATGAGGCTTAATGGGGCGAATTTTTTTCAAATCCACTTGTTTTTGCAACCAAGCGGCAAATAATTTACCCGGAAAATTTTGGGTAAACGAAAGAAATTCAGGGTTGCGGTGCATTGTATCAATCAAAAATAAGGGCAAATACGGGTTTCGCATCAGCATATCAATATAAGTATCAATATACACCCGCAATACATTCTCAAAAGTAGTTTCGCTTTGCAAAGCTTCGGTTACTTTGGGAATAAACTCCTTGAATTTTGCCGAAAAAATCTTTTCCATCAATTCCTTTTTGCTGCCAAAATAATAATGCAACATTGCCTTATTGATTTTGGCTTCGTTGGCAATCTCCTGCATCCGCGCGCCCGCGTAGCCCTCGCGCAAAAATATTTTTTCGGCGGCTTTGATGATTCTTTCTTCGGTACTTATATGTTCCTCTATTTCCATATCAACTAACTAAACGGTTGGTTTAACCATTTGGTTAATGCAAAATTGATTCTTTTCCAAATAATTTCCAAATAATTTTGAACAAAAATTATAAATTACTGATTATCAAGGCTTTGCGATAAATAAATTATTTTGCTTTTACACAAAAAATCCGTCAGGTAAAATTACCTGACGGATTTTTTTTGCTTATTGGGATACTGACTCAGATACTTTGCAGATTATTTACCGGCATCTATGGTTTTAGATTGACCATTGACGGTAATGGTAAATAAGTTGTCGCAGTCGCCGTTGCCAAAATCCACGGTAGCAGTACGCGTAGGGTTGGTAGTCTGAATAGTGATGATACCTTGTACGGGGATAAATACTTTATCCAATACACAAATCACTTTCCAAAGCAAGGTAGTAGTAATGTTGGCAGTATAGTTTACCCCTCGGCGGTTTTTACCCGAAGCAGTGCCGGTAACGGTAAAAGTATCGTCTTCAAAATTGAGAATAGTGCCGTTGTTGAAATAATTACGTGTACGATTGCTTTCCCAAGTACTGGTGCTACCATCTTTGAAAGTGAGTTTGCCTCCACTTATGACGATTGAATGTGAGCGAGTAGCATTACCTACATTAGCAATTCGAGTTACAGTTTTGGTACCTTCTACTTTTATATCATTGACTGAGTAATTGTCAAAAGTAGTGGTTACAGTAGTGCCGGTGGCATCATAAGGGTTGCCTTTTTGCGCTTTGGGGCGCGTAAAGTTGATGATGATTTTGCCTTTGCGGGTTTTGCCTCTTACAGTACAACCATTTTTAAAATCAATAATCACTTGACGCGATACGGTAGTTTCGCCTTCTTGCCCACTAATGGTAATGGTGGCGCATTGTTTCCAAGGTTTTTCTTCTCCACCTTTGGTTGATTTGTCCAAATCTCCACTAAAATCTTTCATAACTTCGTCTTCTAGATCTACAGCATCGTCAAAGCTATTTTCGGCAGTTGAGTTATCTACTGTACTGATTTCTTCGGCTTCGCTGGCGGCATTGGTACCGGGGTCTTTGTCTCTATCGCAAGCGGTGAAAAACATTGTTCCGGCTAATAAAATAGCCACTGAGTAAAATCGGAAATTCAAAAACGTTTTCATAGATTTAATTTTTTTTAAATTTTTTGTGAATTAAAGCGAATAAAAATTTTGCGTTGTTTTGATGCTTTGACTTACAGGGTTTTGAAAGGTTTAACGCAGGCGAAAAAAAAATTTTTAAATCAAGTAAGAAAATTTAAAAACACAAGCATAAAACCTTGATTATCAAGATTTTATATTTTTCAAAAAAATAAAAAAAATTGACTATTACATTCTTAGGAATGATTTAAAAATAAAGTAAACCAGCAATTCCCACTTTGGTACATATAACTCATTGATTATCAAAGAGTTAAAAATATGGGTAAACGATTATTTTATAACTATCTGATTGTCAGGGTTTTATGATTTAATAAAAAAATTTATAACTCATTGATAATCAGACACTTATCCATAGTGGGAATTACTAAAAGTAAACAATATTAATTATTAAATAATTGATAATCAATGTATTACATCAGCACACCAGCACATTTTATAACTAACTTATTACTTAATTCCTACACAAAGCTTCATTGCTTCAGTTCAGGCTTTATTCCCTCTACCCTCGCTCGGGCTTGTATTTGACTTCTTAAAAATTTTCCTGTATTTTTCGCCCTTCAATCCAAGACAAACGAACAATGAAACTCAGATTACAAATTTCAAATTTCAAATTAAAAATTATTCTTTTTTTAATTTTAATGTCCCCCCTTCGGGGCTTTCTATCCGCCCAAACTCGAGAATACAAAAGCCATACATTTCAAGATAATATCCTGAATGTTCAATGCAATGACGGCGAGTATCGAGTTCGCCCTTTTTCGGCACAAATAATGGAAATTACCTTTATTCCTACTGGCGAAAAATCCGTGGATACTTCGCACGCAGTAGTGATGCAACCCAAGAATTTAAGAAAATCAATTCCCATAAAAAGCCCTAAGGACTCTATTCAATTTTATTTTTCAGCTATTGATGTTAGCAAAGGAAAATATGTTTTAAATCTCCCTTCAATTATCTCTAAAAAAAATCCCTTCTATTTAAATTTTGATAATATAAGACCTTATGAGCTTAAGGTTAAATCTTTTACTAAAACAAGTTCGGGTTTTTTCAAAAACGACTCGCTTCGTGGTTTCAAATTCAATTTAGAAAAAGATGAAAGTATTTATGGCTTAGGCGAGCGGGCTTTGCCTTTGGATAGGCGCGGTTTTCGTTTGCCTTTGAACAATCAACCGCATTACGGCTACGAAACCGAGTCGCAAGCAATGAATTTTAATGTACCTTTCATTCTTTCTTCTAAAGGTTATGCGATTTTTTTTGATAATCCTTCAAAGGGCTTTGTGGATGTGGGCAAAACTGACCAAGATGTCTTGAGTTTTGAATTTATTGGCGGGCGAATGACTTATTATTTAATTGTCGGTACTGATTTTGAAGACATTTTGAATCAATATACCCAACTCACGGGCAGGCAACCGATGCCACCGCGCTGGGTTTTGGGCAATTTTGCCTCGCGCTACGGCTACCGCACCGAAACCGAAACCCGAAATGTAATTCAAAAATTCAAAGAACAAAAAATGCCCGTCGATGGCGTAGTCATTGACCACTATTGGTACGGCGAAGGCGAAGTGAAAAAAAGTGTGGCAATGGGCGATTTGGACTGGTATCGTCCGGCTTTCCCAACCGGCGAAAAAATGATGCAAGACTTTAATAATCAGTCGGTTAAGACGGTTTTGATTAGCCAACCCTTCGTTTTGACCAATTCCAAAAACTACCAAGAAACCGTCCAAAAAGGGCTTTTAGCGACTGATTCGGAAGGTAAACCCTTCACTATCAAGGACTTCTGGTTTGGCGAAACGGGCTTGTTGGATATTTTCAAACCCCAAACCCAAACTTGGCTCTGGGATAAATACAAAACTTTGATAAAGCAGGGAATGGGCGGCGTGTGGGGCGACTTAGGCGAACCCGAAAAACACCCTGCCGAAATCCGCCACGTGGCGGGCAAAGCCGATGATGTACGGAATATTTATGGGCATTATTGGGCAAAAACGGTGTATGAAGGCTATGCGCGAGATTTTCCGAATATCCGCCCATTTATTTTGATGCGGGCGGGTTTTGCCGGTTCGCAACGTTTTGGAATGATTCCTTGGTCGGGCGATGTATCGCGCTCGTGGGGCGGAATGAAAGCCCAACCGAGCTTGGCACTCAATATGAGTATGAGTGGACTGGTCTATATGCACGGTGATGCGGGGGGCTTTGCCGGCGGTGAACTCAACCCTGATTTATACATTCGCTGGTTGCAAATGGCGGTTTTTCAGCCGATTTTTCGCCCCCACGGGCAGGAACAAGTGCCAAGCGAGCCGGTTTTTTATGCCGATAGCACCCGCTTCAATGCTCAATCATTGATAAACTTGCGTTACCGAATGTTGCCTTATAATTATACTTTAGCTTGGCAAAACTCCACTACCGGCAAGCCCTTGATGCGCCCTTTATTTTTTGAAGAGCCTGATAATCAAGCACTTAAAAACTTAGCCGATACCTACCTTTGGGGCGATAATGTCTTGGTTGCGCCGGTTTTTGAAGCCAATGCCAAAACTCGGAAAATTTATTTACCAAAAAACAATAATTGGTATGATGATGAAACCGGCATTTTGCACCAAGGCGGACAGTGGATTGGAAAATCTACTAATTGGCACAATATTCCGGCAATGTTGCGCGGCGGAGCATTTATACCATTTTTAGAAACTGTCCCCCAAAATATGAGCGAATATTCTTCCGAAAAATTGAATATTTTGTATGTATTTGATAATGAGCGAGTTACAAGTAGATATAAAATGTATGAAGATGACGGCGAAAGCAAAGATGCCTACAGCAAAGGAGAATACGAAATATTGGAATTTGTCAGTCGACAAGACAAAGGAAACCATAGATTTAGCTTTATTCGAATTAAAAACAAGCCATACAAAGGTATGCCTGCTTCGCGCCAGATTAAATTAACGATTTATAATCTGAAAACAATGCCCACTACGGTTCTGGTCAATAAAAAACCGATTAGTGATTTTAAAAAGTTAGATAGAGGTGATCATTTTTATCTGGAAATTAATTTTGAATGGACAAAAGACAGAACTGTAGTAGAGTTAAGATGAGAAACCGCGTCTTTGGCGATAGGGGAGTGAGGCTAAAAAGCGCATAAAATTTGAGCCAAAAATAGCACTTAACAATTCAAATTCCTCAAAGAAGATGCTTTTTTTAACGATGTAAACGCAATCCAAAAGGGTTTTCTCAGCAAAAATCAGCCTATTCAAATCGGTAAAGTTTAAAACTTTGCCGAAGTTCACAACTAAAATTTTTAAGCCTTAATTTCTTCATATCACCAATAAGAATTATTACAAAAAAAAAGTTAAACAATGATAATTTTTTGTATTAAAAGTTAAAATTAGTCAATATATCAGCTCAGATAATTGAAAAATTGCCCCACATTTTCTAAAATTGCTGTCAAAATCGGAAACTTAATTCATATTTTTCCGATTTACATACCAATAAACCATATTAAATCAATGAAAATCAATTTTGCAAAATTAATTTTATTGCTTATCTTTTTTTGTAGTATTCACCTAATACCCCAAGCTCAAGAGCTTACAGTCAAAGGCAAAGTAACAGATACCCAAACCGGTGATGCCATTCCTTTTGCCAATGTATATCCAAAAAAAAATCCCTCAGCCGGTACTACCACCGACTTTGACGGCTATTTTACCCTTAAAATAAGTGATGTAAGCGACTCTTTGGTAGTGTCTTACATTGGTTATGTCAAAAAAATAAAAGCCCTCGACCGCACCAAGCTGGAAAATGGGGTGCTTGTTCTCAATTTTCAATTGGTAAGCGAAGAAAAATCGCTAGATGAAATCGTGGTCAAAGCCGGTGAAGACCCCGCTTATCCGATTATGCGCCAAGTGTTGAAAAACAAAGACTTAAACGATAAACGCAAAATCGAGATTTATGAATGTGAAGTATATACCAAAATTGAAATTGATATTGACAACATTTCGGACAAATTTGGACAGCGCAAAATCATTAAAAAAGTTCAAAATGCCATTGATAGTAGTGGCGGGGGACTGACCGGCGAAGACGGCAAACCCTTGATTCCTTTGTTTTTGTCCGAAGCCATTTCACGACACTACGTACGCAACAATCCCGACCGCACCCGCGAAGATGTGCTAAAGACCAAAGTAAATGGGGTTGGGTTCGATGATAATACCGCTATTTCGCAAATCTTGGGTTCGTCATTTCAGGAATACAATTTCTACCGCAATTGGATTAATTTGTTGGAAAAAGACTTTGTTTCGCCTTTGGCTGATGGCTGGAAATTTCATTATGACTATTATTTGGAAGATAGCGTCAAAATCGGCAATCATTTTTGCTATCGCATTGAGGTAGTACCCAAGCGTCCGGCTGATTTGGCATTTGAGGGTTTGATATGGATTGACAAACAAACCTATGCCCTCAAGCAGATTGATGTTACGATTTACAAAAAAGCCAACATCAATTTTATGGAAAAAATCAAGGTTCAACAAGAATATGAGCCTTCAGCTTTGGGTCCTTGGTTGCCCAGTAAAACTCGCGTAATGGTTGATGTGGCGCAAATCACGCCCAAATCAGCCGGTTTTTTGGCGCGTTTTTACACTTCTAACAAAGATTATCTATTTGGTAAAAAATATCCTATCAAATTTTATGACGAAAAACTGACCGTAGCCCAAGATGCCAACTTTGCCCAAGCTGATTATTGGGCAACTGCGCGGCACGACTCGCTCACCCCTGCCGAACTCAAAACTTATGCCCTCATCGATACCATCAAACAAGTACCCGTTGTAAAAGCCTACTCCGAAATCATCAATATTTTGGGTTCGGGGGATATTCAGGTCGGCAAACTGTCTATCGGCAATCTAGCTTACACTTATGGCAACAACAATGTCGAGGGGCATCGTTTGCGCTTCGGAATCCGTACCAATAGTGAAATGAGCCGTTTTTTTGAAGTCAAAACTTATGTAGCTTATGGAACTGAAGACCGCCGTTGGAAATATTCAGCCGGAGTGCGGTTTATACCCCATCGCAAAAGTTGGACGCAATTTGGCTATACGCGCAGTGAAGACATTATCCAAGTAGCCGTCAATCCGAATGGGGTCAATGTACCCGGGGCTTTTTTAGCCTCGCTCACTTTTGGCAATTTAGCCAATCGCAGTCCTTTTTGGAAAGCCGAAAACAATTTCTTTGTACAAAGCGACCTTTTCAAGGGCTACACCCAGTCGGTTCGCTTGGTGCAAGCCTCGTTTACGCAAATCGGCAATCACTTTGCCTATTTTGAAAACCCCGAAATGCCTGACTCACCCACTCAGCGCGATTTCAATACCACAGAATTAATTTTTGAAACTCGATTGGCAAAAGATGAACGCTTTTTTTACAATGGCAATTATCGCTACAGCTTAGGTACAAAAAAATTTCCGGTTATTACCGTGCGCTATACCCTAGGTTTGAAAGGCTTTTGGAATGGTGATTTTAATTACCATCGTTTTGCGGTCAATTTTGAGCAAGGATTTAGATTTGGGGCTTTGGGGCGCACTTATTATTCACTGACTGCCAGCTATACCCCTTCTACTGTTCCGTATCCAATGTTGGAAATTCACTTGGGTAATCGCGGCAACTTTTATAATTTCTATGGATTTAATTTGATGAATTTTTTGGAGTTTGTCAGCGACCAACACGTTGCCCTCAATTTTGAACACAATTTTGATGGTTTGATTACCAATCGCATTCCTTTGTTGAAAAAACTCAAACTTCGCACTTTCATTGCCGCCAATGTGCTAATGGGGCATCTCAATGCTAGAAATCAGGCAATTATTCCCAATTTTGATAGTTTTGGCAATCCGCTTCGCCGCCCCAATAGTTTAGAAACCAAGCCCTATACTGAGTTGGGCTATGGTTTAGACAATATTTTTAGATTTTTCAGGGTTACATTTTTGCATCGTATGACCTACCGCGATGCCCCGGGCGTGCGCAGGTTTGGGGTATTTTTCTCGGCAAGATTTAATTTGTAAAAAACTTTAATGGTGTCCGCTTGCGAATTTGCAGGTTCAAATTTCTCAGTAAATCATTCCGCATTTATGCTAAAAATCTTCATAGAATTGGGTTTGCAAACCCAATTCTATAATCAGTGATCTACGCCTTAGCATCTTTGCCTAAAAATCACAACTGAACAGCTTTGTTGAAATCCAATTTAATGATTTGATAATCTTGATTTGAGAGCTATTTTAAAATTATGTAGTATGTTTGCAACATATTTATAAATTATGTACGCAAAAATTGAAGACTTTGAAATTGCCCAACAAAACTTGGCAAAATTTGCCAAAGTGATTTCCCACCCCGTCCGCATAGCCATTGTGCAATTATTGGCGGATAAAAAAACTTGTATTTCGGGCGATATTTCCAAAGAATTTCCGCAGTTGAACCGCGTAACTGTTTCGCAACATTTACAGGAATTAAAAAATTTTGGCTTAATCAAAGGCGAAATCGAGGGCGTAAAAGTCTGTTATTGTTTGAATGAAGCAGTATTAAAAGAATATCAACAATTAATGACCGATTTTTTTCAACAAACCATTCAAAATCTCGATTGCGATACTTGTTGCTAAAGTATAATATGCTGATTATCAAACACTTATAATCTACCAATGGAAAAGAATACTCTTGTCAGTTCTCCCAAAAAGCTATCGTTTCTTGACCGCTATCTAACGCTTTGGATATTTTTGGCAATGTTTATCGGCGTAGCTTTGGGTTATTTTATCCCCCAAACCTCCCAATTCATCAATCAATTTCAAAGCGGTACGACCAATATTCCCATTGCTTTGGGCTTGATTTTGATGATGTATCCGCCTTTGGCAAAGGTGAAATACGAAGAAATGCCGCAAGTCTTTAAAAACACCCGCATTTTGGGCTTGTCTTTGGTGCAAAACTGGCTGATTGGCCCGGTTTTGATGTTTTTGCTGGCAATTGTTTTTCTACCCGACAAACCTGAGTATCTCATTGGCTTGATTATGATAGGCATTGCCCGTTGTATTGCGATGGTGATTGTGTGGAATGATTTGGCGAAGGGCGACAATGAATATGTAGCCGGTTTGGTGGCGTTCAACAGCATTTTTCAAGTACTTTTTTATAGTGTTTACGCGTATTTTTTCATTACTTTTTTGTTGCCAATTTTCGGAATCCAAGGCGCGGAAGTCAAGATTAGCATTGCCCAAATTGCCGAAAGTGTGTTCATTTATCTGGGGATTCCGTTTTTTGCGGGAATGTTGAGCCGATTTGTTTTAATAAAAATGAAGGGCAAAATTTGGTATCAAACCCAATTTATTCCGACTATCAGCCCCATTACTTTGCTTGCACTCTTATTTACCATTGTCGTAATGTTTAGTTACAAAGGCAATTTAATTGTGCAAATTCCGCTTGATGTTATCCGAATTGCCATTCCTTTGATATTTTATTTTGTCATTATGTTTTTTAGTGCTTTTTATTTGGCAAAGCGCGCCGGAGCCGACTATGCCAAAAGCACGTCCTTGGCTTTTACGGCGGCGGGCAACAATTTTGAATTGGGAATTGCCGTGGCAATTGCCGTTTTTGGGATTGATTCGGGCGTGGCTTTTGCGGCAGTGATTGGTCCTTTGATAGAAGTGCCGGTACTGATTTTATTGGTCAATGTAGCTCTCAAACAACAAAACAAATTCAATTAAAAATGTAAGTATCTGATTATCAATTATTTATAAAATTATAATATACAAATCTATGAAAACAAAATTTGCTTTTTTCGCCCTATTCATTTGCTTTTTTTCACTTACCCTCAATGCTCAAAAAATGAAAAAGCCTAATTTTCCCGAAAAACTGGCAAAATACTGCCAATCGCTCGAGTCCGAATTTTCGCAGATTTCTGCCGAGCGCAAGGAATCTTTGCAAGAATTAGTTGATTATCTCCGGCAAAAGCTTGATAATCAAGCACTTATAAAAATTACGGTAATTTGTACCCACAACTCACGCCGCAGTCATTTGGGGCAAGTTTGGCTCAAAACTGCCGCCTTGTATTATGGTGTTGCTAATGTGGAAACTTATTCAGGCGGCACAGATGCTACTGCTTTTAATCCCAGAGCGGTCAAAGCATTGGAAAATGTTGGTTTTTTGATTGAAAAAGAGGATAATGGAACAAATCCTATCTATTGGTTAAATCTTGATAATCAATCAGTTAAACAAAAAATGTTTTCTAAAAAATATGACGATTCCTTCAATCCCCAAAAAGAATTTTGCGCTCTAATGGTCTGCACCGATGCCGATGAAGCCTGCCCAATGGTGCGTGGAGCCGAAAAACGAATCAGTATGCCCTACGAAGACCCCAAAAAATTTGACGGAACCGACTTAGAATCAGCCAAATACGCCGAAAGATGCCGCGAAATTGCCCGCGATATGTTTTGGGTGATGGCACAATTGAAATAAAAAATCGAGGAGACAGTCCATTGAACTGCTTTTCGCGGGTTTGGCTACTGTTGCGAAAACGAGATAAGAGTAAAAATGAATGTCTCCCGATATTTTGAAAATATTACTTTTTCCCAACCTGTTGGCGCAATTCACTTTTGAGGTCTTGGGGCAAGTCGTCCCAAGCCAAGTCGAGCAATGCACCCTGCAAGGAATACAAATAGTAGCAAACCGGAAAAGTTTTTTCGGGTTTTTGGGCGCATATTTGCAAGTAAGCCTTTGCCGGACTCACTTCGGCTAAATCAGCTAAGGAATAAATACCAATTTCATTGAGTCGCTTACGAATGGTAGTTCCAAGATTCTTGACTCCGATGAGGCTGTTTTTGGGGTAATTTTGCATAAATTTTAGTTTTGCGGTGGCGAATATTTTACAATGTCAATTCCTATCCCGTTGGGGTCGGCAATGGCAAAGTGCCGGTCGCCCCAAGGCTCGTCTCGGAGTTCTACTTTGATTTCAAGTCCCTGATTTTTCAAATCATTGTAAAGGCTGTCCACATCATCTACCTCAAGTGTCAAATACACTCCTTGCCCCATAAACGGCTGGTGAAAAAACGGCTGTTGGCTGGGGTGGTGTGGCAAGAGAAAACTCAGCTCGGCTTGGTGCTGAGGAGTGTGCAACAAAAGATAAAATTCGTTCTCGAATGTAATTCCAAAGCCTAAATATTGGGTATAAAAAGCCTTGGTTTCGGTCAATTTTTCGGTAAGAATACCGGCGTTTAGTTTCATATCGATTCTGTTTTTATGTGAATGATGAAGCAAAATTGCCGACTTTAACCCTAAAAAACTTGTAAAAAACGGACATTTTACCGGGCAAAGGAATAGATACAAAATAAAGTGAAATTTTTAAAAACATAATTATTTGAAAATCAGGCAGTTACATACTTTCTAATTCTCAATTATTCAATATTTCGGACTGTTTTTATAAGTAATTGATTATCAGCTAGTTATGCTATTTTCAGCAATTCCCACTGTAGAAATTTTAAACGAATGTTTGATTTTTTAGAATATTTAAAAACAAACTTTCTGTAACTAATTGATAATGAGGTGATTATAAATACACTTTTTTTACAACTTTCTTTTTTCTTGATAAAAAAGAAACAACGAAACCAAGCAACCCT